>NZ_JAVDDT010000008.1:105000-194248 GCF_030848495.1 Natronospira bacteriovora | reverse complement strand
ACACTCTGACCTCGGGGAACGCTTACAAAAAGGGGGTCTCAGCATGCGTCTCAGTGCCATCCTGACCGGGATTGCCGGTGCCGTTCTTCTGCTTTTTCCATCGATTCCGCTAGCCCAGTACGTCTCCGGGATTGCCATCAAGGTTGAGCCGCCCGTGCCGGAAATCCAGCGCAACGGGGATCAGCTTGAGCACCTGAACCTGGGGTTCGCCTGTGTGGATGGGCGAACCGGCGCGCCAATTCGCTGCCGTCTGCAGGTCGAGAAGCTTGGGCTGTCGAACGATCTGGAAAATGATCGCGTGAGCGGCGGACATCACCACGATGACCCGCCACGGCCAATGACGGGGCTCTACTCCCGCCTGGACGAAGAGCCGGATGATCCCTTGCGTGTCGTTGGGTGGACGGTCAACTTCGGAGAAGATCCACCCTATGATGAAGCCCACCGGCTCGAATACGAACTCATGGAAGTGGCAGGCGAATACGTGCTTGATGTCCGGCTAGAGCTTAGCGGCGGCTGGGTTTGCCTGAATTGGTGTTGGGACCGGTATACACGGCGTATCCTCTCCTATATCAGGACAGGGTTTGATCTTCACCCGCTCGAATGTGAGTACGACCACCCAGGAACGCCGACACCAGGTGCCTGACGATCGGACGATGGCAGCTTTTTGATAATTAGGGGTGAGCAGGTTACCCAGGAGCCGGCGCACAAGGAGGCGATGCATTTGAGGCGCTTGGCAAAAGCTCGGCTAATGCTGTACGCCGGCCTGTATCAATCCACGTATGGTGAGCCACTTAGTATTAATGATTTGAGCTTGCCTATTGGCGGTCTTTTTGACCTAAATGGGCAGTGGTGGGCGGATGGTAACAGCAGCGGGAATGGGCATTATTCTCATCGCGACGGTCGGCACGCGGATTTCAATTCGCGCCGACAAGATGGAAGCAGGTTTGAATGCCGGAGTAATCGTTGGCTGCGTGAACAAGTGAGGGAGTCCAATTATATTCTTTCTGGAAGCCGAAATCTCTCGGGGCCGATCCATTGGTCCTGCAGTACGGTTTACAGTACGCACCTTACCTTCGTTGCTGTCGATGATATCTAATTTGGAATCGTCTTCATCTCGAAATGAAGGTTCTTGGTGATCCGATGACGGTTGATTGGGAGAGTTCGTATGAGTCCTATTGCTGCAGGGCTTTTCTGGGGGGCGGCTGTGGGTTTGATTCCAGTGCCGGATTTCGTGATTCACGACTCAGATTTGACTGTCGAAATTAGCGGTAATGAGTCGTCACCCAGTGATTATGTCTATGAGTACTATGTGAAGAATAACGACTCAAACACAGGTAATATTGTTTTCTTCCGTGTCGAAATGAAAGTCCCGAGGGGGCAGGCTTGGCCGAGAGGTCGGCGTGATCTATTTGTCTATCCCGGCCGAGGCGAGACATTGTATTCGGAATTGGTCAACTCATCAGCCTATACGCCAGTACAGACGGTGCCCGAACCAGGGTGGGAAAATACTCTTCATCCTGACGTCGTCTCGTTCTTTCCCAGCCGCGACCCGGGGGTGCCGCCAGGGCGGCTTGCGGGGCCATTCAAGATTGTTTCTCCTGCGCCACCGGCATTAAGACAAGTCACAATCGAGACGGATTGGGCATTGATGACTGAAGCCCACGATCCGACACCTGAACAGGTACAGGCAGCCTGGGAGGTTGAGAAAGAACTTCGCCAGGAACTCATCTCAGTGGCTCCCTTTGGTGTCCGCCCCAACAGTGGTCTCTATCTTGAGAAGTTCCTCTCGGATATGGGGCAGTTGGCCGAAATGGGATGGTGCGGTGCGGCTTTCACCGAGGCCGCTCACGAGCTTGTAACAGCGCAGAGAGAGGCCATCCAGTCGGCGGACTACTCGGCGCGTGAGCCGCTGACCGATTTTCTGGACACCTTGCCGAACTGGGAGGAGGTCTGTTCCCGCCGCGAGGCTTTTGATCTGATTCTTTATGGTGTCGGCGCCATGCGGGGGCAGCTGCCGGAGGAGCCGCCATCATCGTCACCGCCACCCCCACCCGCGGAGCCGGTGTATGAGATTGAGCCCCATGTCGGTCGCTATTACATCGGTGAGGAAGAGAATCTGGCGGTGTTGGCCAGGGACGCCGCCAGTGGTTACGACCCGATCGTCGGTCAGGATGTGGTCATGACGATCACTCAAGGGCCGCATCAGGGTTTGGCGGATATTAGCCAGACCAACGAGGAGGGGCGGGCGACTTTCTCCTACGAAGGTTACAGAGTGGGCGAGGATGTCATCCGCTTTGAATACCTTGAGCTCGGCATGCCTCCCATGGGTGCGGTTGCAAATTTCGATCCCGAATTCCTCATTTCCCACATGATTGGTGAGACGCGGGTTCTTTGGCGAGGTGGTGCCGACCTTCTGGTGCCGTTTTTCTCACCGCCATTCATCCGCTGGGATGGGGAGCAGAAGATTCGATTCCAGGATGAGACTGAGAACCGTGGCCGCCTGCCGGTGCCGGAGACAACAACCCGTTATTACATCAGCCCGGATGAACACTTTCGGCATGACGTTCATGTAGTAGGTGAGCGCCGCGTCCCGCCTCTGGAGGCGTTTTCCGGCCATCGCGGTGAGGCTCAATGGCTGGCTTTGCCTTCACAGCTGGACGCGGGAGACTACTATTTTCGAGCCTGCGCAGATGCCGATGATGAAGTCGTCGAGACCGATGAGGACAACAACTGCGCCACCAACACCATGGTGCTGGTGGCCATTCCTGACGAGACCGTGCCTGAGCCGGAGGTTCCAGTCTGTGAAGCATTAAAGGCCGACCCGGAGACGATCTGGCCGCCGAACCATCGAATGCATGCCGTGAATTTCACGGTAACGCACCCTGGCCTGGGGAATGAACCGACGATTGTAGTGACGGGGATCTATCAGGATGAGCCGCTCAATGATCTGGGCGATGGGAATTTCGAGCCGGACGGCAAGGGCGTGGGTGGCTCAACGGCCTGGGTGCGGGCGGAACGATCAGGCCTCAAGCGAGGGCGAATCTACGAGGTTCATCTTGATGCCGAGGCGAACGGTGTTCGGTGTGAAGGTAGCGTCACGGTCAGTGTGCCTCATGACCGCCGCCCAGGCGGTGAAGCAGAAGACTCGGGTGAACGTTACGACTCAACCGCTGATTGATCCCTTCATCCTTCGCAATGATCAGGCCCTGCCTCGCAAGAGGTAGGGCCTTTTTTAGGTTCTTCGTGGCAGCGGCTAGGGCGTACGCTCCTGGTTCCGGCGGGCAAGCAGAGCCGACACCAGCAGCCAGAGGCCGATGACGAGCAGGAAGTACTGGACGGTAATCAGGTTCTGTTCCAGCTGCGGCGTGCCGTTTCGTTCCAGCAGCATGACCAGGGGCCAGCCGGCAAAGAAGGCGAGGATCATCATCAGCCAGTGGCTTTCATCGCCCCCCTGGTGGTACTGATGCCCCAGGTAGGCGCTCAGTATCCCCGCCGGCACGGCCGCCGCCAGTGCGCTCAGGGCCCCTTGCTCGAAGCAGAACAGGGCCAAGCCTGTGGCCACAAGCAGCAGGCCGAGTACCCAGCCACCCCGGTCGGCAAAGGCCAGCAGTGAGCGGATCCACTCACGATGCCGATTCTGGCTGGGCGCACGTCGCATGCCTGAACCTCTGGAAAGGCGCTCCCGGTATTCCGAGGGGGAAAAAGAAGCGCGGGTGGTCGACCGCTCATCGAGGATGAGCCCCCGTTCAGGCTATCATTGTCTCCATGAACCTGTGGCAGATCCTGAGTTTTCTGGGCGGCGTGGGCCTGTTCCTCCTCGGCATGAAACTCATGACCGAGGGGCTGAAGGTGGCGGCCGGAGACGGCCTGCGACATGTGCTCGCCTTTGCCACCCGCAGCCGCGCGCGAGGCCTGGCTTCCGGCGCCATGATCACCGGCGTGGTGCAGTCATCCAGCGCGGTGATCTTTGCCACCATCGGTTTCGTCAATGCCGGCATTCTCGGTCTGGGACAGGCGGTCGGCGTCATCTACGGGGCCAACCTCGGCACCACGGCCACCACCTGGCTGGTGAGCGTGGTGGGCCTGGAATTCAGTCTCAAGGCTTTCGCCCTGCCGTTCATTGGTGCCGGGATGCTTATCCGTCTCCTGGCCAGGGTCAGCCGCCTGCGCGGCCTGGGGGATGCCGTCACCGGATTCGGTGTTTTCTTCCTGGGGCTGGATGTGCTCACCGACATGTTCCGCGAAACCGGGCCCATGCTCACCCCGGCATTCACGGGCAGCGGTGCCCTCATGCTCTTCCTGCATCTGCTGGCGGGCTTTCTGATGACCGTGGTCATGCAGTCGTCGAGTGCCGCGCTGGCGGTGATCCTGACGGCGGCCACCGGGGGTGCCCTGGCCCTGCCGGGAGCCGCGGCAATGATGATCGGGGCCAATCTCGGCACCACGTCCACAGCGGTGTTTGCCGCCCTGGGAGCCACCCCCAATGCCCGGCGCGTGGCCTCCTCCCATGTGATCTTCAATGTGGTGGAAGCCGCGATCCTGTTCCTGTTTTTCGGTTTCCTGCTTCAGCTGGTGCAGTGGCTCGCCGCCAGCGTGGGCATGGCCCATTCCATCGCCGTGGCGCTGGCCTTCTTTCACACCACCGGCAAGCTCATCGGCCTGATGGCCATGTGGCCGCTGACCCCCCTGATGGTGGACTGGCTCAGTCGCCGCTTCCGGCCACTGCCGGACGAACTGGCCCGCCCCCAGTATCTCGACGAGACGGTGCTGGCCACGCCGAGCCTGGGCCTGCGCGCGGTGGAAAAAGAGCTCAATCGGGCCCTGGTGGCCGCCGGACATCTGTTCACGGATGCCATTGCGGAAAAGCGCATTGAAAGGGCTCGCCTGGAAGGGCGTCAGCAGGCCCTGCAGTCACTGCTGGACATCATTAATGACGCGGCCCAGAGTCTGTCCAGCCATGACCTGAGCAGCCAGCATTCCCGAACCCTGCCGGATGTGCTGCGTACCACCCGATATCTGGAGGAGTTGGGGGAGCGGGCACTGGAGCTGGATGAAATGGCCCGGCGTCTGCCTGCCATCTGTCCGGTGGAGGAAGGGCAGGAGGGACCGACGCTGTCGGAGCTGGCGCGGGCAGTGCCCTCCGAACCGCTGACGAAAAGCGGCGTTTCGCCGGAGTTCGAGGAACGCTACCAGCGCATCAAGTCCGAGCTGCTGTGGGCCGGTGCATCGCGCCGCATGGGCAGCCGTCAGATGAGTGACTGGCTGGATTACTTCAGCGTCCTCCGGCGCGCGGCCAAGGTGCATGGCCGGGCCTGCCAGCACGCTGCTCTGGTGGCCTCCGCCTTGCACGAGGAGGCGGAGGCCGAGCACTGAAGTGCCTGTCTTCAGGCGCCCAGATGCCGCACGATGCGCTCGGCCGTTTTCTCCGCGGCGTCCCGGAACGGCAGCAGCAGCTCATGTTCGGGCAGGTCGGCCAGGGCGCGGATATCCGCCGGATGATGGGCCGTGAGCATGACACGGCCACGAAAACCCGCGTGGCGGATGCTGTCGATCAGGGCCCGATTGGCCACGGGGTCCGGCACCGTGCTGATCACCATCCTTGCCTGACTAAGCGGCAGCCGGTCCGGCAGTTCCGGGTCCTCCGCATCGCCGTAGCAGGCAGGGACCGATTCCGATTGCAGGGCGTCCACCGCCGCCGGGTCAAAATCCACCCCCAGCACGCGCACTTTCTGGTCACTCAGGCCCATGGCCAGGTCATAGCCGAAGCGCCCCAGACCGATCACGATCACATCCGCCTGTGTGGCCTCCTCGTGGCTGTCATCCGCCTGCTGGATGTTCTGGCGTTCGAAGATCCGCAGCCAGGGGGCGAGACGGTCGTAGATGGGGTGGGAGTAGATGATGAGGTAGGTGGACAGGCCGATGGTGATCAGCCCCACCAGGGTTACCAGCCCCACGGTCTCGGCCGTGATGTGGCCAAGACTGTAGCCCAGGGCGGCGAGGATCAGGGAAAACTCACTGATCTGGGCAACGGTCAGGCCGGCCAGAAAGCCGGTGCGGCTGCGGTAGCCCATGATGCCCATGATGATCATGACGATGATGGGGTTGCCGATCAGCACGAAGACCGAGAGGATCAGGGCCGGGCCCACCTGCGCCCCCAGCAGGTTCAGCTCCAGCTGTCCGCCCAGGTGCAGGAAGAAGAACAGCAGGAGAAAATCGCGCACGGTGGTGAGACGGGCGCCCAGGGCGTCCCGGAAGCGCGTCGAGGCCAGGGAGATGCCGGCCAGGAAGGCGCCCACCTCCATGCTGAAGCCCATGGCGTCACCCAGTGCCGCCAGGGCCACGGCCCAGGCGATACCGAACAGCACCAGCAGCTCACGGTTGCGGGCAATTTGCTCCATCAGCCAGGGCAATACATAGCGCATGGCCAGGCCAATCCCGACCAGCATCAATGCCCCGGCAGCGAACACCCGCAGGGCCTCCAGCCAGGGTCCTTCCGCCCCGGCCCCGGCACCGAAGGCGGACAGGCCGATCATCACCAGTACCACGACGATATCCTGGACAATCAGGAAGCCGATGGCGATGCGACCATGGAGGGCATCGATCTCGCGCTTGTCCGAAAGGAGCTTGACGATGATGATGGTGCTGGAGAAGGTCAGGGCCACGGCCACATACAAGGCGGTCACCGGTGACATGCCGAGCATGATGGCGATGCCGTAACCGATGAAGGACGTGAAGATGACCTGGCCCATCCCGGTAGCCAGGGCCACCGGCCCCATGGTGCGGATCAGCGAGAGATCGAGTTTCAGGCCGACCACAAAGAGAAGCAGGGCGATCCCCAGTTCGGCCAGCAGCTCGATGTCATCGGGATGGGGCACCAGACCGGCCACCGCCGGGCCGGCGATGATACCGGCGGCAATAAAGGCTACGATGAGAGGTTGCCGGAGCAACATGGCCACGCCGCCAAGGGCGACAGCCAGTGCCAGCAGAATGGCGATGTCGATAAAGCCGGTTTCCATGGAGTCCCCTTGCCGTTCGATCAGGCATGGGATTGAAGCATATTTTTCCACGCATTCACACGGAAGGCATTCACTTGCCGCAATTCGAACCAGTCGTGAAGGAGGCAGCATGGCAACACAAGTGATCAGGCCGGCCCTGGTGGCGGCTCTCGGCGCACTGGCGCTGGGGTTCGCCGCCTGCGGTGACGGCGACCAGAAAACGCAGAATGACGAGGATTTCGAGTTTTCCGTCCTCTCGGGAGGCTTTGAATCCACCTATCGCCCAATGCCGTCCGAGACGGTGCTGTTCACCAATGCCACCATCCTGACCGGCACCGGTGAGCGTATCGACAACGGCAGCCTGCTCATCCGCGACGGCCGGATCGAGGCGGTGGGCAATGACATCGAGGCGCCGGATGATGCCGAAGTGGTGGATGCGGACGGCAAATGGCTGACACCCGGCATCATCGACACCCACTCCCATCTGGGCGTCTATCCCTCGCCGGGTGTCTGGGCTCATGCCGATGGCAACGAGATCGTTTCGGCCAATACCGCCCATGTCTGGGCCGAGCATGGCCTGTGGCCCCAGGACCCGGGCTTCATCCGCGCCCTGGAAGGCGGTGTGACCACCGCGCTGATCCTGCCAGGGTCGGCCAACATCTTTGGCGGGCGCGGGGTCACCATCAAGAATGTTCCCGGGCGCACCGCCCAGGACATGAAGTTTCCCGGAGCGCCCCACGCCCTGAAGATGGCCTGCGGTGAGAACCCCAAGCGGGTCTACGGTCAGGGGCGCAACTCCCAGCCCTACACCCGCATGGGCAACAAGGCATTCGTGCGCGCGGGATTCGAGGACGGCAAGGAATACCTCAAGCGCTGGGAAGACTACAAGCGCAAGCAGGCCAATGGCGAGGACGCCGAAGCGCCGAAGCGGGACCTGGCCCTGGAGACCATTGCCGGCGTGCTCAATGGGGAAATCCTGCTCCACAATCACTGCTATCGGGCCGATGAGATGAGGCATCGCCTGGATATCGCCGAGGAATACGGCTTCCATATCACCGCCTTCCATCATGCGGTGGAGTCCTACAAGATTGCCGACCTGCTGGCCGAGAACAATGTCTGTTCGGCCATGTGGTCCGACTGGTGGGGCTTCAAGCTGGAGGCCTGGGATGGCATTCGCGAAAACATTCCCTTGGTGGAAGCAGCCGGTGCCTGTGCCGTGCTGCACTCCGATTCGGCCCAGGACATCCAGCGTCTCAACCAGGAAGCGGCCAAGACCATGGCAGCGGCCAACCGGGCCGGCATGGACGTGAGCCGTGAGCAGGCCATTCGCTGGATTACCCTCAACGCCGCCTCCATTCTCGGCATCGATGAAGTGACCGGTTCCCTGGAGCCCGGCAAGAACGCCGATGTGGTGCTGTGGGATGGTGACCCCTTCAGTGTCTATACCCGGACACAGAGGGTCTACATTGACGGCGCCCGCCTGTATGACCGGGACGATCCCGAGCGTCATCCGGAACTGGATTTCACTCTCGGCCTATTTGAAGGAGACAAGTGATGCTCAGAGCCATTGCCATTGCACTGTTCGCGGCAGTCGGTCTGGCCGTCGGCCCCCTCAAGGCCGAGGTGATTGCCATTACCGATGCCACCGTCCACACCCTGGGCGAGCAGGGTGTGATCGAAGACGCCACCGTTCTGATCCGGGATGGCCGCATCGAGGCTGTGGGCCGGGATGTGGGCGTACCGCGTGAGGCGCGCCGTATCGACGCCATGGGCCGCATCGTTACACCGGGAATCATTGATGCCCACGGTCATATCGGCATTGTCGAAGTGTCTGCCGTTGGTGGCAGCAACGACAGTTCGGTATCCGGACGGCATTTCACGGCGGCCTTTGACGTCACCGACGCCATCAACCCCGCGTCCATGCTGATCCCGGTCAACCGGGTGGAAGGCATCACCCGGGCGGTGGTCGCCCCCAGCCACGGCAGCGGCGGCACCCTGATCGCCGGCCAGGGCGCGATCATGGACCTGGGTGATCCGGTGGATTTCATCACCCGCAGTCCGGCGGCCATGTACGCCAGCCTGGGCGAGACCGGCGCCGCCCTGTCCGGCGGTTCCCGCGGTGCGGCCATGCTGCACCTGCGCGAAGCCCTGCAGGATGCCCGCGACTACCGTGACAACCGCTCGGCCTTCGAGCGTCGCGAACGGCGGGACTACGCCCTCGGCCGGCTCGACCTGGATGCCCTGCAGCCGGTGATCGAAGGCGAATTGCCGCTGATTCTGCAGGCCCACCGGGCCAGCGACATTCGTGCTGCCCTGCGTCTGGCCACCGACTACGATCTGCGTCTGGTGATCAGCGGGGGTGCGGAAGCCTGGAAGGTGGCCGATGAACTGGCGGCAATGAACGTGCCGGTCCTCATCGACCCCCTGCAGAATCTCCCGGGCCGTTTCGAGTCGCTGGCATCGACACTGGAGAATGCCGCCCGCCTGCACGAGGCCGGCGTGCGCTTCGCCTTCGCCACCGGTGACAGCCACAATGCCCGCAACATCACCCAGGCCGCCGGCAATGCCGTGGCCCACGGTCTGCCCCATGACGCGGCCCTGGCCGCCATCATGGCCGTACCGGCGGATATCTGGGGAATCGGCGATCGGGTCGGCCGTCTTGAGCCGGGCCTCGAGGCCGATGTGGTGGTCTGGGACGGCGACCCCCTGGAGGTCACCAGCTACCCGGATCACGTCATCATCAAGGGGCGGGAAATGTCCATGGAGACCCGCCACACCCGTCTCCGGGATCGTTACATGAACCTGGATGACGATACCCTGCCGAGGGCCTATCGGCGCTGATGGATCAGCGTTGATCCCCGGCGAATCACCGCTCTGGAAAGGGTCTTGGTGGCCCTGACCAGAACCGTGGGAAACAGGGATGTTTCCCTCGAGCCTACAGGGACGTATTCACGGCGTGTTCTGGGCAGGGCCACCAAGACCCGCCCCGGCACCCACGCCCGAATTTCCTCCCCGCTTTTTCACGAAGAGCCATTTTTCGTTTCATTGCGCCATTCACCATTCCTGCGCGGCCTTTTCGATTCGGGATCGAACCGCACCCTGCCGGAAAAGGTCTATATTGAAGGGAAGCTCTGAGGAGAGCTTTCGGAGGCCTGCAGGCCAGGCCTTCCGGGTGATCCGGGCGTTTCGGCCGGATCGTTGGACAGTGTGCTCACCGTGCGTGTCACGCGGGAGGTGCGCTCATGAGAATGCCCTACCGGACTTTATTCCTCCTTTCCGGACTGTTTCTTCTGGCGGGTTGTGCAGCCACGCCTGATCGGGAGCAAATCGAGCGGGAGCTGCAGTCGGTCTACAACCCATTCGACATGGAATACGTGTCGGTGGTGAACCAGCAGGCCCGCCGGGCCGGTGCCACGGTCATCTGGGTCAACCCGCCGCGTAAATCCGATCGTGATCCGCGCCAGGACTGAAACAGACTGAGCGACCGGTGATCGAAGGCCAGCGGAACCGTCTACAGGGGTCAGGCGGGATGGTATGCTTTTGCACATGAACAAGACCCTCCGAATCCTTGGCCTGATCCTCGCCTGTCTCTTTCTGGCCGGCAACGATGGCTGCCCCTTTGACTGGCGCGAAGCCATCGAAGAGGGGGCGGGTGATGTGGGCGAGCTGACCTGGAAGCGGGCCGACTACGTGATCGGGCAGACTTCCCGCGACCGGGCCGAGACCGCCCGGCCGATTGCCGAGGACACCCTGCTGGAGCCCACTGGGGTTGCCTTTTCCGGTGGCCCCCTGTTTGTGTCGGACACCGGCAACAGCCGCATCCTTGCCTATGAAGGGATTCCCGCCCGCAACGGGGCGGGGGCGACCTTTGTGCTGGGGCAGGACGACATGCAGTCTGGCGAGCGGGGTGGGGACGCCGGTGGCCTGTTCTTTCCCACCGGGGTGGCCGCCGGTAGCTGGGGCCTGGCGGTGGCGGATACCGGCAATGACCGGATCCTGCTGTGGGACAGTCGCCCGTCCAGTGGCCCTCGGGATGCCGACCGGGTCTTTGGCCAGCCGGCACTGGATCAGAACTTCGGCCCGGGCTGTTTCGAGGATGCCCTCAACGAACCCTGGGGGGTGCAGCAGGCGGATGAACGCATCCTGGTGTCGGATTACGGCAACAACCGATTGCTGCAGTTCGAGCGTGAGGCGGCGTCGGGTAGCGCAGCCATTCGCGTCATCGGTCAGGAGGCGATGGACGTTTGCCTCTCGAACCGGGGGCAGGGGGTGCCGTCCGCGGACAGTTTTGACGGGCCGGCCGGTTTCTGGACGGATGGCAACCGCCTGGCGGTGGCGGATCGCTTCAACAACCGGGTGCTGTTGTGGCGTGATTTCCCCAGCAATGGCGAACCGGCCGACGTGGTTCTCGGTCAGCCGGACATGCAGAGCCGTGTCGTCAATGCCGACGGACTGTCACGGGGCATGAATGGCCCTACGGGGGTCCACTGGGACGGCGACCGCCTGTTCGTCAGTGATCGTGGCAATCATCGGGTGCTCGTGTATGACAGCTGGCCGCTGGCCAGCCATCCACGGCCGGACGCGGTACTGGGTCAGCCGGACCGCAACAGCAATACCGCCAACAATACCGGCGACGGCACCGAGGTGAATGCCCGCAGTCTCAATGGTCCCGAGGCGGTCTGGTCTGATGGCGATCGGTTGCTGATTTCGGACACCGGCAACGCCCGAATCCTGATCTTTGTGCTATGACGGATATTCCCCGCGAACCCGACCACCGGATTCCGGTCGGAATCAGCGCTTGTCTGATCGGTGAGGAAGTCCGGTACAACGGCGGACACAAGCGCCACCGATATGTGCAGGAAGTCATGGGGCGCCATTTCCGCTACATACCCCTATGCCCGGAAGTGGCCATCGGTTTGGGTGTGCCCCGGCCCCCGATTCGCCTGGTGGGTGATCCCGAACGACCCCGTGCCGTGGAGAGTGATAATCCGGAACGGGACAGCACGGATGCGCTGGCTGCCTATGGTCGTGAGCAGGCCCATGGACTGCACGGCGAGATCAGCGGTTACATCCTCAAGGCCAAGTCACCCAGCTGTGGCATGGAGCGGGTCAAGGTCTATGACCACAAGGGCATGCCCAGCGGCAATGGCCGGGGCATTTTTGCCGCGGCCCTGATGGAGCAGCATCCCACCCTGCCGGTGGAGGAGGAGGGGCGCCTCAACGATCCCGCCATTCGCGACAACTTCGTCGAGCGGGTGTATGTCTACGACCGCTGGCGTCAGCTGGTGGCGGGCGGCCTGACGGCCGGGCGCCTGGTGGACTTTCACACCCGGCACAAGTTTCTCATCCTCGCCCACGACCAGCTGGCCTATCGTGAGCTGGGTCGCTTGATGGCGAGTGCCGGCGAGGCAGATATCGAGACGCTGGCCGGTCAGTACCTCAAGCAGCTGATGGCGGCGCTGAGCAAACATGCCTCCCGCCGTGATCACAGCAATGTGCTCCTGCATGTGGCCGGTTATTTCAAGCGCCATCTGGACGCCGATGACCGTCAGGAACTGAGCGATACCATTCACGCCTATCGACGCGGCGAGCAACCCCTGCTGGTTCCGCTGACCCTGTTGCGGCACCACCTGCGCCGTCACCCCGAGCCCTATCTTGCCAATCAGCAGTACCTGGATCCCTTCCCCCGGGAGCTGGGCAGCGGCGAGCGTTAGCCGCTCGGCCCCTAAACCTCTGAGTATACGCCAAAAACAAACGCTTGTTTGACACCGCCCCGGTCTCGACTATGGTTTTAGAGGGGCCTCTGCGACGAGGCTCCCGGGCCGTGCAGCGGGGGTTTCCCGCGGGAAACAGCAGCAAGGCCCTGTGCGGCTCCAGGAGGGGAGCAGGCAGGCTTTGGAACGGCCAGGCAGGCCGTGCCGCCTTTGGCCGCAATCCAACGACCTGAACCTGAATCGCAAGGGGGATTCATGAGAGCAAGACACCTGATCGGGGTGCTGGCGCTGCTGTGCTCGCCGGCCCTGTTTGCCAATACCGGCGTGGCCTTTGTCCATGGGACGGGCAGCCAGACCGACGCCTACAATGATTACTGGACGGCTGACATGATCACGTCGGTCACTGCGGGTCTGGATGACCCGTCGCGCCATGTGGTGATCAACTGCGACTTCGACCAGTACATGTGGGACCAGGCCGCGGCCGGCTGTCTCGCGGGGCAACTCCACGACTTCATCCAGCAACGCGCGGTCACCGACCTGGTGGTCATCACCCATTCCAATGGTGGCAATGTGATGCGCTGGATTCTGTCCAATCCCACCTGGGACGGACGTTATCCCGCAATCATCAATGCCACGCGCTGGGTCAATGCCCTGGCGCCGTCCAGCCTGGGAACCCCGCTGGCGAATGCCGTGATGGAGGGCAATGTGTTCGAATCCTCCCTGGGCTGGCTGCTGGGCTATCAGAGCGATGCCGTGCGCATGCAGCAGACCCACTGGATGGCGCACTACAACGCCCACTGGCTGCTGGGCACCAACGGCCGTCCGTCCCTGCCCACGGGCTTCTGGAACGTGGTCGGCAGCAATGTGCGCGTGGCGGTCTGGTCCGGCAACAGCTATTGCGGCGGTTATCACTACAACGTCGGGCTGGCCATCACCCAGGCCTGGCTCGATGACTGTGCAGACGGCTTCCTGGAATGCAGCAGCCAGTCCGGCGCCGGCCAGGTCTGGTTTCAGGACACCTGGGCCATGGATAACGGCTATGTGCTCAGCCACAACCAGAGCCGGCGTCCCTGCTTCGGCCTCGACCGCATCCTGCGTCACGACCTTTGATGGCGGCCCATGGGAGAGAGACCGCCACCGGGCGGAATGAACCCGACCGCAAAATGACTGGGGGTATCATGACCTTTCGAATTGCATGCATTTTTCTGACGCTGGCGCTGGGCATCCCGGCGGTGGCTCAGGAGGCCCGTCTGCTACCGGCCTCCGACAAAGACTTTCGAGTTTCCGGCCAGATCATGACTCTGCGTGATGGCGTCACACGGGCCGAGGGCATGGCGGGCGAAGATGCCGCCGTGTTCATGCCGGCGCGCGGTGAACCCGTCAGCAGTGGCTTGCAGGCGCCGCAGAACGACAGCCGCAGCTACACCCTGCGGGTGGCCGCCCGGGAACTGGCCAGTGGCGTGAGCCTGCCCCTGACCGCGCCCGGTGCCATCGTGCGCCTGGCGCCGGTCCCCGGCAGTGGCGGGCGCACACTGCAGGGTGACGACATTCAGATCCGCCAGGGCCCCTGGGTGCTGGAAGGCCGGGAGGCAGCCCGTGATCTGGCCAGTGGGCCGGAGCTGGCGGCTGCCGCACCGGTGTTCTCCGCCGATACCGTGGCCTTGCGCTTGTCGGATCGCATCGTGGCCGGTGAAGCCGTGCTGCAGGTTCGGGAATCGGCCCTGTTGCGGGGTGGCCGCTATCACATCCACGTATTCGAGGCCGACAGCCCGGTTCGTGCCCGCATTGGCGCCGATTCGCCCCTGTTCGCGCTGGGCGAGGCCATGAGCGCCGAGGGCCGAATCGAGGGCATGAACGGTGTTCGCCTGTCGCGGGTCGAGGGGGTGCTGATCAGCCCGGACGGCCAGCGCCGTCCGGTGCAGTGGACGCCCGGCGAGGATGGGACGTTCGCGAGCGCACTTCGGCTGCCCCGGCAGCAAGCAGGCGGAGCCGGGCTGTGGGAACTCGAGGCGCAGCTGGAGGGCCGGGGCGAGAACGGCCCGGTGCGCCGTGACGTCAGACTGGCCTTTGATGTGGTCGCACCCACGGCGCGCCTGAACGGGCATACGGAAGTGGTTCGTCAGGCTGATGGCTGGCGACTGCTTGTGGGCGTGGATGTGGCGTCGCCGGGACGCTACGAATTGCGTGCCGGTCTTGACCGTCAGGGGACGGCTCACTCGGCGCGCTGGCTGGAGGCCGGGCGGCATGTGATGGAACTGACATTCCCGGGCGCACTGCCGCAGCGGGCCCTGCTCAGGGATGTGCGCCTCATCGACCAGTCACGGATGGCCCTGTTGCACGTCCAGTCCGACGGTGTTGCCGTCTCGGCCGATGACGCCGATCACCTGCCCGGGCCACGCCTCGGTCTCTAAATGACTGGGCGGCAAGCATCGCCCTGGAGCCCCCGACGTCGCGTCGTCGGGGGCTTTTTCATGTCAGCGCCGACGGCGACTCTGCTTCATTCACCCCATTCCAGGCGCAGGCCCATGAGCTGGGTCGGTTGCAGTCCGTCGATGTCCAGTGATGAGAAGCGCAAGGCAATGTGATCGGTGAAGTACAGGGAGAGACCGATATCCATGCTCCAGCGGCTGTCCATATCCGTGGATCCGGTGCCACGGGTGTAGACGATGGCCCCGTCCAGTTCGATGCGATCAGTGGGTCGGGCACGCATCCCGTAGCGGCCGCGCAGCATGTTCCCATCGGCCCAGGCTTCGTCGTCGCCACTCCAGCGATCCTGCAGATAGCCGGCGGTGATGAAGAAGGACGTTCGGTCCGCGTAGTGCTCCTGAAAGCCGAAGCCGACTTCCCGGGTGGTGCGCTCGCCCAGTGCTTCGTACTCCCCTTCCTGCCAGTTGAGGTAGAAATAGCTCGCCGGGCCGGTGCTCAGGGAGACGTCCAGTCGCAGGGAATCACCCTCGGGCCCATCCTCGTCCAGATCTTCGGTTCCGCCCCAGATCGTGACCTGGTCGTAGCGAAAACTCAGGCCGCCGGAGCGGGATTGGGGTTGGCGCTGATTCGGCTGTTGGCGCTGGTTCGGCATTTGCCGTTGATTGCCCTGACGGCTCTGGAATTGCGCGGCCGC
The DNA here is from genome assembly GCF_030848495.1 of Natronospira bacteriovora. NCBI lineage: Bacteria > Pseudomonadati > Pseudomonadota > Gammaproteobacteria > Natronospirales > Natronospiraceae > Natronospira > Natronospira bacteriovora. The sequence goes on along the minus strand of NZ_JAVDDT010000008.1, from coordinate 178,418 downwards.
CATTCCGCCGGAATCGGCGAACAGCCGTTCATTCGCCTCGAATGGGCCGGTGGTCAGGCCAGGCGAGAGCAAAAGCACGGTTGTGGCTAGGCTCAGGGAAATGGTCATGTGCGGGGAAATCCTCTTGAGTGCCCAGTGTCGCATTATAGCCAGCGGTCGAACCGGCCGGAAATGGTCGCGGCGAAAGCGGAAAGCCGGCCTGTCTGGCCGCCGGTCACACCCGCCGGCATGTGTTAGCCTAAAGGGCTCGCAGTCTACGGGCACGGCCGTCCGGATGCGAGTCTGCCCGGGGTCAGGGATCCCGGCCATGATGTACCCGGCCGGCGCAATGGCGCGGCCTGTCACCGGGTATTAGGTCTCTCAAGGAGGTTGTTTCGATGAACCGTCTATTGCCGATTGTGCTGTTGCTCTTCTTTCCCTTCGCTTCGGGCGCCGTGATGGCTCAGGCCATGCCGGAACAGGCTCAGGCCGAGCAGGAGCGGGAAGCCGAGGAGGATCGGGTGTTCGGCGAGCTCAGCGAAGAGGACGTGGAGGCCTTTGCACGGGCACAGCTTGAAGTGCGTGAACTGGAACGTGATTTCGCCCAGCAACTGCGAAACCGCGAGGAGGGAGACGATCCGGCCGAGATGCAGCAGGAAATGACCCAAAAACGGCTGGAACTGATCGAGGGCGCCGGGCTGAGTTCCGAAATGTATCGTCGCATTCTGGGTGCCATGGCGCGAAATGAGGCACTGCGCGATCACGTGGAAGCGCTGCAGGCGGAGTACCGCAACGACTGAATCATGGGGAGGCGGGGAACGGCATGAGCGATAACGACAAGCACGGTGGTGAACGGCGCCGGCATACGCGCGTGAATTTTCGTGCCAATGCCCGTCTTTTCAGTGACACGACCTACTGGCCCTGCGAACTGCTCAATGTGTCGGTGAAAGGCGCACTGCTGACATGTCCGGAGGGCTGGAAGGGCAGCGAGGGGGATCGTTGTCTGCTGGAAATCACACTGGATCAGAGCGCTCCGGTGGAAATGGAAGTGAACGTGGTTCGGGTCGAGGAAGACAGGCTCGCCTGCGACTGGGACATGTTTGACGTCAACGGCTTCGTTCAGCTTCGACGCATGCTCGAGCGTCAGCTTGGCGATCCTGAACAGGTGGCGAGGGAGATGGCCATCCTGCATGAGCTGGATCGCTCCGAGGGCGTCTAGGTCATGCCGCAGCGGAAAGTCCGTGTCGAGGATCTTGTCACCGGCCTGTATGTGAATGCCCTTGATCGCCCATGGACGGAAACGCCGTTCCTGTTCCAGGGCTTTCTGATCGAGACCCAGGCGGACATCGAGGCCCTTCGTGCTCATTGTCGGGAAGTCTGGGTGGATGAAGAGCGTTCCCGGGTGCTGCCGCCACAGAAGCCACCGGCTGCACACGAATCTTCCTTCGATCCCCGCCGGAAGCCAGAGCCCGCGATGCCTGACGTGCCGACACTGCACAGCGGTATTGTCAGTGGCCTGAGTAGTCATCGCTTCGCCTGCCAATGCCTTGCAGAGGCCTTTGCGCGGCTGAAACGGAACCACGGTGGCCCATTGTCCGGCCGTGTGGTCGAAGCCGCTTCCCGCCTCGATGCACTGGCGGGTACTCATCCCCAGATCGCCCACTGGCTGGCCAACCTGCAGGCCCATGATCGCCGCCTGGTGGATCATTCGGTCAATGTGGCGCTTCGTTCCCTGCTGTTCGCTCGAGAACTGGCCTTGCCGCCGGATCAGGTCGCGGCCATCGGCCTGGGTGCCCTGTTGCACGACGTGGGCAAGCTGGGCTTGCCGGTGGCCTTGCTGGACAAGCCGGGCCCCTTGAGTCGGGAGGAATGGGGGATGATCCGGCGTCACCCGGTAATGGGTGGCCAACTGCTGGCTGACAGCGCCCTGCCGGAAACGGTGTTGCGGATCATTCGCTATCATCATGAGCGCATCGACGGCGGGGGCTTCCCGGAAGGGCTCAAGGGCGATGAGCTGGATCTGCCCACCCGCATCGTTGCCCTGGTCAATGCCTATGACAGCATGACCTCCCGTCGTGTGGATCGGCCGACCCTTTCAGGCTATCAGGCCGTTTCCGAGCTCATGCGAGATGCGGATCGAAACTGGGGGCGTGAACTGGTGGAGGCCTTCGTGCGTTGCGTCGGCATCTACCCGGCGGGGACTCGGGTTCGTCTCAGCAATGGCGCCGAAGGTGTGGTGGTGTACACCCCACTCGGTCATCGCCTGCATCCCGTGGTGTGTCTCTATCGCCGCCCGGACGGCAGCAGTGATACACGCCTGCCGCTGCTGAATCTTGCCCTGGGTGATGGCGAAGGCGGCCGGCATAACGTGGAAAAGGTACTGGAACCGGATGGTGGTGAGCAGGCGCTGTACCGGCTCATTACCGATGAGGCATTTGCTGCCTGAGCGTCGGGGCGATCATGCCGCCCCGACACCCGGGCAGGGCTTCAGTTGACCAGGCGCACTTCTCCCTGCATGGCGCCCCAGTGGCCGGGAAAGGAACAGAAAAAGGCGTAGCGTTCATCACCATCAAACAGTGACGGATCAAGCGTCAGTGTGGTGGTTTCGCCGCCACCGATCAGATTCGTGGCTGCAACCACGCGGTCATCACCGGCTGGCACGTAATCATCCTCGGAAGCCTGCATGGCGTCCTGGGCCAGTGACTCCAGGTCTTCGGCACGGGTGAACACGATATTGTGCCCCATGGTGTCCACGCCCAGGTCACCCACATGCTTAAGGGTGAGCTCGATCTCTTCGCAGCTCTGATCAATGACGATTTCCTCGCTGTCGAAGTTCATCTGGTCGTCACTTTCGACCGTGATGTGGCAGTCGTTCGCCATCGCGCCCAGTGGAAACAGGAAAAGGCCCGCGATCAAGACAATGGCTCGATTGGCAGACATGTGAAACTCCTTGGGATTGGTGGTGCTGATTCGCGACGGGGGCAATGGTGTGACAGTGGGCGTTCGCCGGAGTTCGGCTCATCAGGCCAGGCGGCGCAATTCGATCAGCTTGTCATCGTCACTTCGATACCGCATTTCGAAACGTCCGTGCACGCCGGACTGGCTCAGGAAGGGTCTTAGGGCCGACGTGGGGAACACCACGCGTCGGCCATCCTCGGCTCGCACAGCGATACGTGGCATTCTGCCCTGGTAGTAGGCCTCCACGTCGTGCCATTCCAGAGCCAGGCGAAAGATCACGCACCGCACCTCGGCATGGTCAGCCATTGTAGCCGCGCACGGTGACGCCTTCCTCCTCCTCGTCGGCCTCGGACTCGTCTTCGGCACCCTCACAGCGATAGACGCCGAAGCGTTGCTTGCCATCCTCAATGGTGCTCAATGCCGCGATGGTGTCGCCGCCTCGCTCCACCGCATGATTGCGCGCCAGATTGGCCAGGTCTTTTTCGATCTCTTCCTCATGGCGATCAAGGCCGGCCACTCGGGCCAGCACGGATACTTCGACGGTTCCCAGGCGCTCACAGTCCTGCACGCGTCGTTCGGGCAGAAGCAGGATGTCATCCGCGCCGGGTTCCATGCGAACCCAGGTGCAGGCACTCAGCGCCAGCGAGCCGGTGAGCAGTACGATGATGGCGAGGCGAGTAGTCATGGTCATGTCCCTGTTTGTCATGCATGATCGTGGTTCCGTGAGGGCTATTTCACCTCAGCGGCGACGGGGTGTAAACCACACGTTGCAACTTCATTGATCTTTCGACGGCAGGAGGCCCGGCATGCTGCTTGATTCCGATATTCTGTCAAGTGAGCTGGTGGCTGGCGCTTAGAGATTCCTGAGGAGAGTGCATGTGATGATGGAAGAAATGGGGCCATTGCAGATGATCCTGCTGGGCGCTCTGTTGCTGGTCGTACTATTCTGGTTCGGCCGCGGCATAGGCAATGTGTTTCAGGAAAGCCGGGAAGCCGAGAGTGACTGGGCAGGTTTGCTGCTTCCCATCGGGGGCGTGGTGCTGTTCGTGCTTGTGTTGATGATGCTCGTCTCACGATGAAGGCGAGGCCGCGCCGAGCCTTCACTCGTTGTCGTAATCGTAGTCGTAATCGTAATCGGCATTGATCTTTTTCGGTTTCTAGAATTCCGACAACGACAACGACAACGACAACTACGACACAAATGCGTCGGGAACGTATTTGAACTCGCGTTCCGCGCGAGGCCCCGACCAGCGGGAGGGATAAGTCTCACGGATGAGACGCATAACGACAACGAGCGGCGATCTTCAGCCCGTCAGTAGATGTTCGAACACCCGGAATCCGCCCAGATAGGTGCCGGCGGCCGAGCCCAGGGTGACGAACAGGAAGACGAGCACGGTGCGGGCAACCCGGTTTCGCCACCAACCGGACCAGTGGGTGACCGAGTCACGCAAGGCCTGGAAATCCGCCACCCGTGGCTTGCGGAAGGTCAGTTCCAGGGCTGCGGCGACGAAACCGGCGCCAATGGTCGGGTTGAGGGAGGTGAGGGGGGCAGCCAGCATGGCGCCCACGATGGTGAGGGGGTGGGCCAGTGCCGCGGCCGCACCCAGGGCCGAGAGCCCGCCGTTGATCAGCACCCAGTCCGCTGCCATGCGCAAGCCCAGTTCCGGGCTGCGCATGAAGCCCATGACAAAGCCGCTGATGATGATGGCCGCCACGGCCCAGGGGATCAGGCGCGGCCAGCGGGCTTTCGGCGGCATGGCCGACAGCGCTGCCTCCGCTTGCGCATCACGGCGGGTGGTCTCCAGGGTCCGGGCCAGGCCCTCAAGATGGCCGGCACCGACCACCACGAGCACTTCCCGCGGCTTGTGTCCGGCAGCCTCCACTTCGGCAAGCAGGCGCTGAGCCATGTAGTGATCCCGTTCAGCCACCAGTTTCTCATGCAGGATGCCGGAATGCTCCGCCAGTTCACGGAAGCTGCTCTCGATCACGTCGCCCTGTTTGAGCTGTTCGATGTCTTCCTCACTGACCTTCTCACGGCTCAGCAGTGAGGCAAACAGGCCCGCCAGCAAGGGCAGTCGTTCCCACCAGCGGTGCGCGCGGTAGACCCGTTTCAGGGTGATTCCCACTTCCCGGTCAATCAGCCAGACGCGGGCATCGCGTTCTCGAGCGGCATCCTCTGCCTCACGCATCTCGGCCCCGGGTTCGGTGCCCAGTTGCTCCGACAGACGTCGCTGATAGGCGCCCAGCATGAGATTGGCCGCCACCATGCCGCCCTTGCCTTCGCGAAAGACCTGAAACAGATCCATGTCGGCCAGTGCAGCAGGGTCGCGCATGGCCCGATGCCGTGTTTCACACAGCTCCAGGGCAACGGCGTCAAAGCGGGCTTCGCCGGCCATGGCGGCGGCTTCCTCGGCGCTGGCGCGTGAGACATGGGCGGTTCCCAGAAGGGTATAGCGAACACCTTCGCGTTCCACCACGCGTTGCGGTCCACTCACGCGACCGGCGGATGCTTGCTGATCAGGCTTGCCCGTCATTGGCCCCTCTCTCCTGAATTGAGGAAGTCGTGTGCATCGCTTCCCAAGGCAACGGTTTGCGGCGATGGCAAAAGGTGCCCATTATAGGGGGCTGATGCCGGACTGTCCGGGTGGCTCCGGCTTCTCCGGGTAATTTTTCCCTTCTTACATCCAAATCAATAGGTTGCGCCATGATTCGAGTGCTGTCCGTTCTGCCCTTGCTGTGCCTTCTCGCGGCCTGTGCCACATCCGGTAATCAAGCAACGGTTGCCGGCCCGGTCAGCGTGGAGGCGCTTCTGAGCGACGAGGAGTTTCGTTCAGCGGGCCTGGATCGCTTGGATGCTCAAGAGCTGGAAGCCTTGAACCTGGCCCTGACTCGAGCCTTGGGTGACGGCGAGGTAGCAGCGCCGGACGAGGCCATGCTCGCCGCCTGGCAGCGCAGTGAAGAAGACGAGTTTGCCACCTTTGGTTTCCAGGACGAGCATCCATTGGCTCGGCGACATGACCGTATGCGTACACGCCTGGTGGAGCCGATCAGTGAATGGCCGCGAGGCGAGATTCTGACCCTGGCCAACGGTCAACGCTGGGAGCTTGTTCGACCCGGGGGGCATACTTTCGCGGCCGCTCCCGCCGGAACGGAGGTCACCATTCGCCGCGGCTCATTGGGTAGTTTTGTGATGCGGGTCGGTAATCGCAACCAGACCCTGCGCGTTCGCCGGGTGGATTGATCGCGAAAAAAGCGAGGTACAGCATGCCTCCGACTTGGGGGCATGCAGAAAAAAAGAAAAGGGGCGCAGACCCGATGACGGGTGGGGGGGAGTCCATTCTTTGCCATGGGAGGGGGGGGTCCGGCAAAGAAGCACTTGCTTTCGGCAATCCCGCCATCGTAGGGCCTGTGCCCCTTAGACCGGTGATTTTGCGCCCCCGCCTTTCGGCGGGTTTACCCTTTTCGTGCAAGGTGTTGCTTGATCGTGGGCGCGAGTATACGCCTCCGCCATCGGCGGATTCAAGGGCCGGCCCGCTCATTGGCGAGTGGCCGGCCCATTAATCCCGATCAGCGGCGGTACTGTTCCATCACGCGGAGCGGTCCGGGCTGGCTGGCGTAGAACGCGGCCAGATCCCGCATGTCGCGGTCACTGAGGTTCTGAACCTGGCCGGCCATGACCGCGCTGGTTCGGGTTCCGTCCTTGTACTGGCGCAGCGACTGATAGAGGTAATCGGCATACTGTCCGGCCAGAATGGGGCTGGGCGGCTGCATGCCTTCCGGGCTGTTGCCATCGCTTCCGTGGCAGGCAGCGCACCCTCGGTCACCGGCCACTTCCTCGCCCCGGCGGATATTGCCGGTTGCCCGGGCCCGGGGATAGGCGCGCATCTCTTCCGCCTGTTCGCTGGCGAGGAAGGCCGCGATGTCCTGGAATTCCTGGTCACTCAGGCCACGGGCCTGTCCCGCCATGGTGGGGTGTTCGCGCTCACCGTCACGGTAGGCTTCAAGGGCATAAACGATAAAGGCCGCATGCTGACCGGCGATCATCGGTACCTTGTAGGTGGGGTAGGCATTGGTGTAGCCGTCCACGCCGTGGCAACCAACGCAGGTGTCGGACAGGGTCCGGCCTTCGTTCACATCACCTTCCGCACGGAGTTCAGAGGCCGTCATGGCGGCCACCAGGGCCAGGGTCACCACTGCAATACGCATCGTTCAGATCTCCAGCTATTCGGAGGACTCGGGATCTTCGCCCGCCGCCGGAATGGGAATAATCCTCGCGCCGGGCGTGAAAAGGCGTAAATGTATCAGATTCCGCCGGCGATTGCCGCCCCTTTCCGGCGCCGTGTCGACGTGGGGGGAGGCATCCGGCGCCGGTTGTGGCAGAGCCGGATTCAGCTTCTACACTTAATCCGGATTGGACGGGCACCCGGCCGACCACACGCTGGCGCCAGTGCCCGATCTGCCATACCACTCAGCCCAGGAGCAGGAAATGCCCATCATCGACACCCTGAAAGAGCAGGCCTATGCGCGACTGGCCGGCTGGCCGATCGCCCTTCTCAGAATTTTTACCGGGATCATGTTTCTCTTTCCGGGCTGGCGGAAGGTGACATCGGAGTTCTCCGCGCGGGGGTTCGTGGAAGCTAGCGTGGCCGGCTTTCCGGGCGACGACAGTCGTCTGGGTGCGCCCGGCTGGTACGCCTGGTTTCTCGAGAACGTCGTACTGGCGGTGCCCGCCCTGTTCTCTTTTCTGGTGGCCTGGGGTGAGCTGTTCATCGGCCTTGCCCTGATCTTCGGTGTCGCCTCCCGTGCCGCCGCCACCTGTGGTGTCGTGCTGCTGCTGAGCTTCCACTTCGCCAAGGGCATCGATTTCTGGTCTGCCGCCAACTATGACGCCATCTGGGCCATGATTTTCTTCGTGCTGGCAGCCAGCGCCGCCGGGCGGGTCTTCGGTTTCGACGAATACCTTTATCGCCGTTGGCCCGGTGGTCGCTGGTTCTGGTAAGCGACCCCAAGAGCGCACCCGTTTATGGCAGGGCCCCGGTTTCGAAGCGGGGCCCTGTCTGTGTCAGACTGCCTCTTCACCGCTCATCCCATCCAGGAGATGAACCATGCGAAAGTGCCTTGCCCTCCTGTTCTGCTTCCTTGTCACCCCCCTTCAGGCCGATCCACTCTACGTTCATGTCGGCCAGCTGATTGACGGCCAGTCGGATCGTCTCCGCAGCGGGGTGACGCTGGTGATCGAGGAGGGTCGCTTCTCGGCGGTCGAGTCCGGTTACCAGTCGGTTCCCGAGGGGGCCGATTACCTGGACCTGCGGGACAGAACGCTCATGCCGGGCCTGATTGACACCCACACCCATCTCTCGTCCGAGCTGGCACCCGGCTCCTATATCCGCCGCTTCACCGAAAACCCCGGTGACGTGGCGTTTCGCATGGTGCCTTTCGCCGAACGAACCCTCATGGCCGGTTTCACTACGGTGCGGGAACTGGGCGACAGCCATGGCCTGTCCATCGCCCTCAGGGATGCCATTCGCGCCGGTCACGTGAAGGGGCCGCGCATCCATGCCGCCGGCAAGTCGCTGGCCACTACCGGCGGGCATGCCGATCCGACCAACGCCTGGGCCGATCACATTCAGGGCGATCCGGGCCCCCGCCACGGGGTGATCAACGGGCCTGCCGAGGCGGCCGCCGGTGTCAGGCATCGTTACAAGGAGGGTGCCGACCTCATCAAGATCACGGCCACCGGTGGGGTGCTGAGTCTTGCCGACAGCGGCGAGAATCCGCAGTTCACCGAGGAAGAGCTGAAAGCCATCGTCGAGACCGCAAGGGATTATGGTTTCCATGTGGCCGCACACGCCCATGGCGGCGAGGGAATGAAACGGGCCATTCGTGCCGGCGTGCGCTCCATCGAACACGGGACGTACATGGATCGGGAGATCATCCGCCTCATGCGCCGTCACGGAACCTATTACGTGCCGACCATTTCCGCCGGTCGATTCGTGGCCGAGATGGCCGAAGACGAGGATTTCTTTCCGCCCCGGGTGCGGGAGAAGGCCGCGGAAATCGGGCCCCTGATCCAGGACACATTTGCCCGTGCTTACGAGGCCGGGGTGCGGATCGCCTTCGGCACTGACAGCGGTGTTTCCCCCCATGGTGACAATGCAAGGGAGTTCATCTACATGGTGGAAGCGGGCATGCCGCCCATGGCCGCGATCCAGTCCGCCACAAGGGTGGCGGCCGAGATGATGGGCATCGCCGATGATCTGGGCACGGTGGCCGTCGGCAAGCGCGCCGACCTGGTGGGTGTTCCTGACAATCCCCTCGAGGATATCGGTCAGATGCTCAAGGTGAACTTCGTGATGAAGGACGGACGGGTCTACCGTCACGAATGAGGCCGGTCCGGAACTGAACCGGGGCGCCACCCGACGGTCTCAATGGGGTGGCGTTGGATTTCCGTCGATGGGGCTCAGCGCTGGCCGCTGCTATAATGACAGGTCTGCACTATTCGTTTCATTAGAGGTTTCCCCGCATGCTTCTGGTTCGTCTTTTCGTCTGCGCGCTGATCGCTTCGGTCCTGGTATTCATGATGGCGTCGCTGGGTGTGCGCTGGTTTTACGACCCCGAAAGCCAGGGTGAGAGTACGGCGGCTTTCATCGAGCGGGTAAATCTGACCAGTGTCATGGATGTGCCTGGTGCCGAGGAGCGTCGTCGCGAGACCCAGCGTGATTTCGTGCGCGAGGGGCCCCGCGAACGTGAAGCCCCGCCACCGGTCAGCGTGCCGGAACGCCAGGTTTCCGGCTTCGTGCAGGTGGAATACACCGTATTCCCCGATGGGACAGTCGAGAACGTGGAAGTGGTAGGGGCCCAGCCCTCTGGCATTTATGAGGACCGGGCCCGGGAGCAGGTTCAGGCGCGGGATTACACCGGTCAGGTCAGGCCGACTGAAACCGACGGTGTCCGGCGAACCGAAGTGGTCGAGTTCACCGTGCCAGCGAGCCGCTTGCAGGATTGAGTGAATCCGGCGCGACCGGATACCGGTTTTCTTCAGTCACCGGCCGGCGGATCGCTGACGGCCGGATTCAGGCTGTACCAGCCAGTGATGCTGGCTTCTCCCAGTACGTGACCCTTGATGGCCGCTTCCACATCCGGCCCGCGGAAGGCATCGTCCACGTTCAGACGCGGCAGTGAGGTGGCAATCAGGCGAAAGCGATAGCGGTGCGGTCGCTCGTCATTCCAGGGTGGGCAGGGTCCGTCATAACCGAAGTATTGTCCTTCCATGTCGGGGTTGCCCGCCATGAAGCCCGTATAGTCATTCAGGCCTTGCCGGCTGCCGGTCGGGCCCGGGGGCGAGTCCTTGCCGCCGGCCGTAACGCCTTCGCTGCAACTGCCTTCGCGGATTTCGCCCAGGCCGGGATCGATGTCCACCATCAGCCAGTGATAGAAGTCCACCCGGGGCAGGTCCTTCGCAATGCTTTTCCCTTCCTGGTTCACGTCATCCGCGACGCTGGGCACATCCGGATCCACACAGATCAGCACCAGTGAGCGCGTACCTTCTGGCAGATCCGACCAATGGATGGCGGGGTTCCGATTCTCGCCCAGCTGCATGGGGCCATCACTGGCCGGGATACCAAAGCAGAAGCGCTCGGGGATGGCCTGGTCATCGACGATTCCGGGAATCTCAAGCTTCATGGCAGTCTCCTTGCTCGAGTGAGGGCGCTGGCCCTCGGGTCGCTGTCTGCCCTGATGGAGGCAGGTTACAATGCGCCCCCAATCTTGGCAGGGAGATATCGATGATGGCAACGGGCAGCGGAAACAGTGAGCGGATCATGATCGAAGGCCCGGCGGGGCAGCTCGAAGGCATTCTGGAACACCCCGCCGATCCTCCCGTAGCCATTGCCGTTGCCTGCCACCCCCATCCGCAGCATGAGGGCACGATGCACAACAAGGTCGTGCATACACTGGCGCGTGCTTTCCGGGACGCGGGGGCGGTCACGCTGCGCTTCAATTTCCGTGGCGTCGGCAGGAGCGAGGGTGAATTCGATCGCGCCATAGGCGAGACGGAAGACGCGCTGGCCGCCATTGCCTTTCTGCGTGCACGGTATCCGGGCCTGCCCCTCTGGCTGGGTGGTTTCTCCTTCGGAGCTCAGGTGTCCATTCAAGCCAGCAGCAAGGCAAACCCGGACTGCCTGATCAGCATTGCACCACCGGTGCAGCGTTTCGGTGAGGCAAAACCCGCCCGTCCGGATTGCCCCTGGCTGGTGGTGCAGGGTGAGGCGGATGAAGTGGTGGAAGCCGACGGTGTTTTCCGCTGGATCAACAGCCATGATCCGGCGCCGACGGTGAAACGCTTCCCGGGCGTCGGGCATTTTTTTCACGGAAAGCTGACGCCTCTGCATCGCACCATTCGCGAGTTTCTGGCCGATCAGGCTTGAGTTGAGGTCATTGCGCCAAAAGAAAACCCGGCCTCAGGCCGGGTTTTCGGTTTTTCTCCCCTCTGGGAACGATCAGATCATTTCTTTCAGACCCTTGAGGGGGCTGACCTTGACCGCCTTGCGGGCCGGTTTGGCCTTGATGGTGATCTCCTCGCCGGTGAAGGGGTTGATGCCCTTGCGCGACTTGGTGGCCGGCTTCTTGACGGTCTTGATCTTGAGCAGGCCCGGCAGGTTGAAGTAACCGGGGCCACGGCGACCCACGTTGCGCTTGATCTCGGCGTTGAGGGATTCGAAAACCGCTTCCACATCCTTGCGTGTCAGCCCGGTGTCGGTGGCAATGCGGGACATCAGCTGGGCTTTTGTCGGCGGTTTCTCGGCCGCCTTGGCTGCGGTTTTCTTCTTCTTGCGCGTTGCCATCAAGAGGCTCCTTTCAATTCGCTAATGGGACACGGGTTCCCGGGACGAATCAGACCCGGTTCCGAATGGGTAATTGCAAAATACCACAGTCCCCGAACGGGCGTCATCAGAAGGCCCTGCGGAACTGGATCACCTCTTCGGCGTCACTGCCTTCGGGGGTGACGCGGATCTCGAAATTCAGATTCTCGCCGCTACTGATGCCAATGTCGCCGATGTAGTAAATGGCATCGTCCTCGGACAATTCCCGCAAGCGGAAACGCTTGAGCTGCCCGGTCAGATTGACGGCCTGGGCCTCGATCCGGGCGCGCACCGGTCCAGGATTGTCCTCGCTCGTGCGGTGTACGGTGACGTTGAGCAGTACCCGCGTTTCACTTCGAGTGATGCCATAGGCTCGGGCCATGGCTTCCGGCAGGGCACTGGTGGGAAGCACGTTGAAATAGATGATGTGGTTCTCCGTTTCCCGTTGCTGTTCCACCGACAGGGCGGTCGCGGCGTAGAACATCAGGGCAAGGAAGGAGAGCATCGATACTGCTCGCTTGGACATGGTGGCAACCTCCTGGCTGGATGGCCGGCCTGCCACGGGCAAGGGCCACATGGCAGGCGCTCTCTCAATCAGAATAGCAGGCCGGCGTCATGCTTACAGGCGCAGCAGAAAGGTCGGCAGGAACAGTTGCTGGACCAGCAGATTGAGAAAGAACAGTCCGATCAGAACCAGCATGGGCGAAATATCGATGCCGCCCAGGTTGGGCATCGCCCGCCGCACCGGATCCAGTACCGGGCGGTTGATTGTCCACAGCGCCCCCAGCACCGGGTTGGGGTTGCCGGGGCTCAGCCAGCTGATCACCACCTGCACCAGAATGGTGAAAATGTAGAGCATGATGAACAGGGTGATGAGCTTGATGGCGGCGAAGAAGGGGATCTGGAAGGGATCCAGCATGCCCACACCCTGGATCAGGGCCAGAAGCACCACGTTGATTGCCTGCAGGATCAGCATCAGTACCACGGCTGCCAGATCAAAGCCCCGCCAGGCCGGCATCACCTTGTGCATCGGGCGCAGGACCGGATCGGTGGCCCGGATGACCAATTGGGTCAGGGGATTGTAATAGTCAGCCCCCAGTTTCTGCAGCAGGAAGCGCAGCATCACCGCGAGGGTGTAGAGGCTGAGCAGGGTGTTGACGAGAAAGGACAGGGGGGTCGCAAGGCTGCCCATGGGGCGGTCTCCTCAATCTTTGCCGAATTCGTCCGACAGTGTACGGGAGCGGTCTCTTGCCGCCGTCAATGCCTTCTTGATGACGCCGGCGAGGTCTTCCTGGCCGAGCACTTCCAGTGCAGCGGCGGTGGTGCCGCCAGGTGAGGTCACCTTCTCCCGCAGGGTGCCGGGCTCGTCTTCTCCCTCACTGGCCATGCGTGCCGCACCCAGGGCCGTCTGCAATACCAGCTGGCGAGCCACATCAGCCGGCAGCCCCAGGTCTTCCGCGGCCGCCTGCATGCATTCCATCATGTGGAAGAAATAGGCCGGGCCGCTGCCGGAGGTCGCGGTCACCGCGTCCATGTGTTCTTCCTCATCCACCCAGAGGCACAGCCCCACCGCGCCCATGATCTCCTCGGCCAGCGCCTTCTGCTGCCCGGTCACCGACGGGTTGGCGTAGAGGACGGTCGCTCCGCAGCGGATGAGGGCCGGGGTATTGGGCATGGCACGTACCACCGGGACGTCACCGCCCAGCCAGCGGCTGATGTCCGGTTCCCGGAGGCCGGCGGCGATGGACAGCATCAGGGGTTTTCTTTCCTGCACGATGCTGGCGATCTGGGCAGCGGCATCCCGCAGGATCTGGGGTTTGACCGCGAGCACGATGACGTCGGCATTGGCAGCGGCCTCGGTGTTCTCCTGGGTGACATTGACGCCGTGACGGTGCCGATGGTTGTCCAGTTGATCCACGAAGGGGTCGGCAACCCAGATGCTTGTCGGCTTGCGGCCGCTGGCGATCATGCCGCCCACCAGGCTGTGTGCCATGTTGCCGCCGCCGATGAACGCAATGCTGCTGTCGGACATGCTGTCTCCCTGCTTGCTGTGTGTTCGCTGAATGCCGTTTCGGCATCATGCCGAAAGGCTTCATCATATCAGTGGTTGCCGATCGTTCGCTGCGGGCTCAGCCCGGTTCCCGTGCTCCGAACAGGGCTGACCCGACCCGCACCAGGGTGCTGCCTTCCCGTATGGCGTCTTCCAGATCGGCCGACATGCCCATGGAAAGGGTATCCAGTGGATGTCCCTTCGCTTCAAGTGATGCCTTGAGTTCCCGCAGTTGCCGGAACTCGGCGCGGCGGCTTTCCGTCCCCTGGTCAGGTGCCGGCAGGCACATCAGGCCGCGCAGCCGCAGGCGCGGCAGATCCCGGATGGCTTCGGCCAGCGCCCCCAGCTCGGCGGCCGCCAGTCCCGCCTTCTGCGGTTCACCGCTGGTATTCACCTGAATGCACACGTTCAGCGGTGCCAGGGAGTCCGGACGTTGCTGATGCAGTCGCCGCGCAATCTTGACGCGATCCACCGAGTGCACCCAGTCGAAGTGTTCCGCCACACCCCGGGTCTTGTTGGATTGCAGTGGACCGATGAAATGCCATTCCAGTCCGCGCAGGTCGAGCAGTTCGCCCTGCTTGTCCAGGGCTTCCTGCAGATAGTTCTCTCCGAAGGCCGTGTGACCGGCCCCCGCCAGGTTGCGTATGGCCTCTGCCGGCTTGCCCTTGCTGACCGCCAGCAGCCGGATGGCCTCCGGCGAACGGCCGGCCTGGGCCGCGGCCTTGCGGATTCGTGCCTTGATCTTGTCCAGTGCCGTTGTTGGATCCATGCCTCAATTTGCCCGTCTGGTGGTGCCCCGGCCCCGGCGAGGGGTGGGCGGGTTTGCGGATTCCGCGCATTCGGCGCTATCTTGGTAGCCGGTAGGCGCCGCCAGCCCGAGGGCGCCACCCCCGGTGACCGGCGCCGGTTGCCAGAGGCGCTATCTTAGCCTGTTGCCGGGGGACAGATCATTTCGCAGAGGAGACCCAGCGATGGCGGTCGATATCGCCCAGCTTCTGACGTTTGCAGTGAAGAATGACGCTTCGGACCTCCATCTTTCCGCCGGCGTGCCACCCATGATTCGAGTCCACGGTGATGTGCGGCGCATCAACATGCCGTCCATGGAGCACAAGGAGGTGCACGCCATGGTCTATGACATCATGAACGACAAGCAGCGGAAGGATTACGAGGAGTTTCTCGAATGTGACTTTTCCTTCGAGATTCCGGAACTGGCCCGCTTCCGTGTCAACGCCTTCAACCAGAAGCGCGGGGCCGGCGCCGTTTTCCGGACCATTCCCTCGAAGATCCTGACCCTGGAAGACCTCAATGCGCCCAAGATCTTCTCGGACATTGCCGAAAATCCGCGCGGCATCGTACTGGTGACCGGCCCGACCGGCTCCGGCAAGTCCACCACCCTGGCTGCCATTGTCAATTACATCAATGAAAATCACATGGGACATATCCTCACGGTGGAGGATCCCATCGAATTCGTGCATGAAAGCAAGAAATGCCTGATCAACCAGCGTGAAGTGCACCGGGATACCCTGGGTTTCAACGAGGCCCTGCGTTCGGCCCTGCGTGAAGATCCGGATGTGATTCTCGTGGGCGAGATGCGCGACCTGGAAACCATTCGCCTGGCATTGACCGCCGCCGAAACGGGGCATCTGGTCTTCGGCACCCTGCATACCAGTTCGGCGGCCAAGACCATTGACCGTATCATCGACGTCTTCCCGGCGGCCGAGAAGGACATGGTGCGTGCCATGTTGTCCGAGTCCCTGCGGGCGGTGATTTCCCAGACTCTGATGAAGAAGATTGGTGGGGGCCGCGTGGCTGCGCACGAGATCATGATCGGTACCCCGGCCATCCGCAACCTCATTCGTGAGGGCAAGATCGCGCAGATGTATTCCGCCATCCAGACCGGCCAGGGTGCCGGCATGCAGACCCTGGACCAGAACCTGCAGGATCTGGTGCGACGCGGTGTGGTGGACAAGAACCAGGCCCGTCTCAAGGCCATGAACAAGGAAAGCTTCGCCTGATCGGTGGCGGTCGCGGGTACAGAGGACACAATGAATGGATAGAGAACAGGCAACACGTTACATGCAGGACCTGCTGCGGGCCATGGTGCAGCGTGGCGGTTCCGACCTGTTTGTCACCGCGGGCTTCCCGCCGGCCATCAAGGTGGATGGCGAGATGACCCAGCTCACGGACAAGCCCCTGGGGCCGGACCAGAGCGCTCTGCTGGTGCGCGCCATCATGAATGACAAGCAGGCCAAGGTGTTTGATGCCACCAAGGAGGCCAATTTCGCCATCAACCCGCGTGGCATTGGCCGCTTCCGTGTGAGCGCCTTCGTGCAGCAGGGGCGCACGGGCGCCGTGCTGCGAACCATCAAGACCGATATTCCGCGCCTGGAAGATCTCAACCTGCCAAACGTTCTGGGTGAGATCGCCATGACCAAGCGGGGTCTGGTGATCGTGGTGGGTGCGACGGGTTCCGGCAAGTCCACCACCCTGGCGGGCATGCTGGGTTACCGCAATCAGAAGAGCCGCGGCCACATCATAACCATTGAAGACCCGGTGGAGTTCGTCCACCCGCACCAGGGTTGCGTGATTACCCAGCGGGAAGTGGGGGTGGATACCGAGGACTGGTTTGCGGCGCTGAAGAATACTCTGCGACAGGCGCCGGACGTGATCCTGATCGGTGAGATCCGCGATCGGGAAACCATGGACTATGCCGTGCAGTTCGCCGAGACCGGCCACCTCTGTCTCTCCACCCTGCACGCGAACAATGCCAACCAGGCCCTGGACCGGATCATCAACCTGTTTCCGGAAGAACGCCGGGAACAGCTACTGATGGACCTGTCGCTGAACCTCAAGGCCATCATCTCCCAGCGCCTGGTGCGCAACTCCGATGGTGAGGGCATGTCCGTGGCCGTTGAGATCCTCATCAATACCCCGCTGGTGGCCGACCTGATCCAGAAAGGGGATGTGGGCGAGATCAAGGAAGTCATGGGCCGATCCCGGGAACTGGGCATGCAGACCTTCGACCAGGCTCTGTTCGACCTCTTCGAAGCCGGTCGCATCAGTTATGAAGATGCCATTCGCAATGCCGACTCCGCCAATGAGCTGCGCCTGAAGATCAAGCTGGAAAGCGAGCGCCAGCCGCGGGATCTGGAGAAGGGCACCGAAAGCCTGCACATCATGGAAGACGAGGAACCGGGCGGTCGCCGGCGCTAAGCCGGCGTCATCCATTTGCCAGTCAGCCGTCATCGAGACAATAGCTAATGATGAATCTCGCCCCTTACCTGAAACTGATGGCCGACAAGAAGGCCTCGGATCTCTACCTCACCGCCAATGCGCCGGTGAAAATCCGCGTTGAAGGCCGGATTGCTTCCGTCGGCAAGACCGTCCTGACGCCGGAGATGGTGGAGGAGGCCATCATGGGCGTGCTTAGCGAAAGGGATCGCCGTGTACTGGAAGTGGACATGGAGGTGGACTTCGCCCTGTCCGAAAAAGGGGTAGGCCGTTTTCGTGGTAATGCATTCCGCCAGCGCGGGCAACTGGCCATGGTGCTGCGTTACATTCCATCCAGCGTGCCAGAGCTTGAAACTCTGGGGCTGCCTTCGGTTCTCAAGGACGTGGCCATGACGGCTCGTGGTCTGGTGCTGATGTGCGGTGCCACGGGTTCCGGCAAATCCACCACCCTTGCGGCCATGATCAACCACCGCAACCAGAACGCCAACAACCACATCCTCACCATCGAGGACCCCATCGAGTACACCCATCGCCACGGCAAGTCCATCATCAATCAGCGCGAGCTGAATCAAGACACCCTGTCCTACGCCAAGGCCCTGCGCAGTGCCCTGCGTGAAGCACCCGATGTGATCCAGATCGGTGAGATTCGTGACCGGGAGACCATGGAGTCCTGTATCCAGTTGTCCGGCACCGGGCATCTGGCCATCTCCACCCTGCATTCCAACAATGCCCACCAGACCCTGGACCGCATCGTCAATCTGTTCCCTAAGGAGCTGCACAGCCAGGTGTTCATGGATCTGTCCCTGAACCTGCGCGCCATCATTTCCCAGCGCCTGATTCTTGGTGTGGACGGCAAGCGAGTGGCGGCCTGTGAAGTGATGATCAACACCGCCTATATTGCCGAGTTGATCCTCAAGGGGCAGATCGAGCAGATCGCCGAAGCCATGGAAGACTCCAATGAACCGGGCATGCAGACCTTCGACGAAGCCCTGAGTCAGCTCTATCAGCAAGGCAAGATCGAACTGGAAGAAGCGCTGAGAAATGCGGATTCAAGGGCGAATCTGGAGGCCAAGATCAATTTTGGCTGAGCATGCATGCCTGCCTGACCGGTGAGCGCGCAAAATCCGAATCCAGATAGCTCCCGCAGTCATCATTGCTCTTCGCCCACGTGGCACAGTGGCTTCGCGACGCTCGTCGCGTTTCACAATAGGAAAATCCCGTTGGCCGCGGGCGCGAAGAAATCAGTCAGGGTTTCTCTAATACACATCCGGACTCCCTTCGCCTCGCGGATCCGACGCCGCTTCCAGCGCGCCGGTCATGCGGTCCCAGACCACCAGCTGCAAATTACCCCAGGGGCGCCCCCGGTTCTGTACCCGATGGCCCTTTTCCTCCAGGGCGCGGATGGTCTCCCGATCAAGGGCGCCGGGTTCGAAGCTGATCTCGTCCGGCCGGTACTGGTGGTGGAAACGCCGGCGCTCCACGATGGCATCCACATTGTCGCCATCCAAATAGGCCAGAATCCCGTGCAGTACCGTGGTGATGATGCGGCTGCCACCCGGACTGCCCAGCACGGCCACACCCCGTTCGTTCTCCACGAAGGTGGGGGTCATGCTCGAGAGCATGCGCTTGCCGGGGGCGATGGCATTCGCCTCGGACGACACCAGATCAAAGCCGTCCGGCGTGCCCGGGCGGGAAGAGAAATCATCCATCTCATTGTTGAGAATCACGCCCGTGCCTTCCGGCATGAAGCCCGAACCAAACCAGAAATTGATCGACAGGGTGCCGCCCACCCGATTGCCTTCCCGGTCAATGATGGAGAAATGGGTGGTCTCCGGGCCATCATCATCGCCGATGACGCCGGGCAGGGCGTCGGAGGGCGTTGCCCGATCCAGGCGAATGCCGGCCCGAAGCCCCGCAGCATAATGGGGATGGGTGAGCATGCCGATGGGCATGTCGACGAAATCCGGATCGCCCAGCCAGGCGCCCCGGTCCCGATAGGCACGGCGCAGGGCCTCGCTGACCACATGGGTGCGGGTAGCACTGTCCATGGCTTCCAGATCGAAACCCTCGAGAATGTTCAGCGTGGTGGCCAGGGCCACGCCGCCGGCGCTGGGCGGGGAGGCGGCGATGATGCGCGCGCCGCGATACTCGCTGACGATGGGCTCACGCTCCACCACGCGATAGTCGGCCAGATCCTGCAGCTGCCAGATACCTCCGGCCTCGCGCACGCCCCGCACCATCTTCTGGGCCAGCTCGCCTCGATAGAAGCCGTCATGACCTTCCTCGGCGATTCGACGCAGGGTGTCGGCCAGGTCCGGCTGCTTCACCCGCCAACCCTCCTCGGGCACTTCACCCTGGTCGAGGAAGACACTGGCGCCGGCCGGCCAGCGCTCGAGAATCTCCTTCTTGAATCGCACGCCGCGAATGTAGCGTTCACCCACCTCAAAGCCCTCGCTTGCCAGGCGGATGGCCGGCGCCAGGCTGGTGTTCAGGGGCAGTCGGCCGTAGTGCTCGGCGATGTGAACCAGTGCCGCCGGTTGGCCGGGAATGGCCGCCGCCAGCGGGCCGTTGCGGGAAAGATCCGTATCCACATTGCCGTCGTCATCAATGTACATGTCCGCGCGGGCTTCACCCGGCGCCGTCTCGCGCCCGTCCACCATCACATTGCGGTCTTCATCGGCCAGGTGCATCAGCCAGAAGCCGCCACCGCCGACACCGGAGCCGAAGGGCTCCACCACTGCCAGCGCGGCACTGACGGCCACGGCCGCATCAAAGGCATTGCCACCCTGGGCCAGAATCTCCCGCCCGGCCTCGGTGGCCAGGGGATGGGCGGTGGCAACCGCACCGCCTTCAACCGCCTCCCACTCCGGCGCAACCGGGCCGGCGGCACAGGCGGTGACAAGGGCAACAAGGAGGGCAAGAACAAGGTTTCTCAACATGGTGTCAGGACGCTTTTCATGGGGCAGTGATCGAAAGGCATAAGGTAACAAAAAGGCAGGAGCAAGGAGCAAAACCCCGAAGGCAGATTCAAGGTTTCTACCGGCACCGTAGGAGCGGATTCATCCGCGATAACAATCCATCCCCTGGCACGCCGCTATTCCGAAGCCCCCTGTGGGAGAGGCTTCAGCCTCGATCGGCCTGACCGGGGCCGTTAGCGTGTCGGGAGGCATCGCCGGCTGCCAGGCTCCGAAGGTGAGACGTAAGGCGTAAGGCGGGGCGCCTTTGGCGCCCAACGGCCGGCCGCAGGCCGGCCTTATACGCGCGAAGCGCGGAAGCCGAAGGCTTCGGGTTTTCTCCTCACGCCTTACGCCTCACACCTCACCTTCGAAGCCGTAGCACGATGAGTGCCCCGGCATTCTCTACCGCCGGTTATTTCTTCAGGGCCTTCTTGAGCTCGGCTTCGACGGTGGGGTGGACGAAATCGGAGACATCGCCGCCGAGGCTGGCAATCTCGCGCACCAGGCTGGAGGAGACGAAGGTGTATTGCTCGGAAGGGGTCAGGAAGACGGTCTCGACGTTCTGTTCCAGGTGGCGGTTCATGGCCGCGAGCTGGAACTCGAACTCGAAGTCGGAGACCGCGCGCAGGCCGCGCAGGATGGCGTTGATGCCGTGTTCGCGGGCGAACTCCACCGTGAGGCCGGTGAAGGGTTTCACTTCCACGTTGTCCACGTCCTGAAGCGAAAGCTGGGCGAAGCGGACTCGCTCTTCCATGGAAAAGCGCGGCTGCTTGCCCGGATTGGCCGCCACCGCCACCACCACGCTGTCGAACAGCTTGCTGGCACGCCGGATGAGATCGCTGTGGCCGTTGGTGATGGGGTCGAAGGTGCCGGGATAGAGGGCCTTCACGCTCATGGAGTGGATCCTTGTCGTTCTTGAATGTCGGCCCATGCGGCGGCCGGCGATCGCTTCATTTTAGCAAACGGGCGGCATCTCCGAGTGGGTCGCTGGCTACCGGCACCGCAGGAGCGGATTCATCCGCGATTACAATCGCTCGGGTAGCACAGCCGTTCGTTATACCCCCTGTAGGCGCGGATTCATCCGCGCAATGGCCGGAAACCGCCGCTCAACGGTTTTGTGCGGTTGAATCGTGAATTGTCGGAGCCGTTAGCGGACGCTGAGCCTCCACACGTTCACCGGCTTCGAACGTGAGGCGTAAGGGGTAAGGCGTGAGGCGGCAACCCGGGCGCCTACGGCACCCAACGGCCGGCCCCAGGCCGGCCTAATACGCGCAAAGCGCGGAAGCCGAAGGCTTCGGCCTTTCACCTCACACCTCACAATCGAAGCCGAAACACCATCAGCGCCCCGGCACCCTCTAACGCCCCCACTCAGCACTCAGCACTCAGCACTCAGCACTCAGCACTCAGCACTCAGCACTCAGCACTCAGCACTCAGCACTCAGCACTCACCCCAAACCCCACATCCCCCGCCCGGGACTGGCGCCGCCACTCCCAGCCCTCCGGCAGCTCCGGGGCGTCTCCGCTGGCGCGGTACTCGACGTAGAGGCGGGCATCCGGCGCCAGCCACTGGCCGGCGGTGAGGGCCTCCAGTACCGGGCGGTGGAGGTCGGCGTCGTAGGGCGGGTCGAGGAAGACCACATCGAAGGGTGGCTGATCCGCACCCTCCCGCCGGCCGGCCAGGAAAGCACGCACATCGGCTTGCACCACCTGGCCGGTCCCGCCCAGCAACTGCAGGTTCTCGCGCAGGCCCCGGGCCAGCCGGGCATCCTGCTCCACGAAGGTCACGCTGGCCAGACCCCGGGAAAGGCCTTCCAGGCCCAGCGCCCCGGAACCGGCGAAGAGATCCAGGCCGCGGCCGCCATGCAGTCCCGGGCCCAGCCAGTTGAACAGGGTTTCGCGAACCCGGTCGGGGGTCGGGCGCACGCCGCCCGCGGCCGGAAAGGCCAGTCGGCGGGACCGCCATTGGCCGCCGATGATGCGGAAGCGGCCGCTGGCGTGATTCTTTGCGGATCTGCTCATGGAATGACCGTTTCATCTCCGGTTTCCGGGTTTCGGCCCGGATATGCATTCAGACGCTTGTTTGAAAGCGCGCACCTACCTATAGTTGTCGGGGAAGCCGAAAAGTTGGGGCCGTGGAATTGACGCCCGTCCCGGGGGAGAAAAGGGGTTGCCCCGGCAATCCCTTGGGAAGGCGTCCGAGCCATTGCCACCTGAGTCTCGCCAGTCGGTGTCGGCTGCCTCTGCGCCAACAGGATAGCAGGAGCCCGCACCCAGGCGTCTTTCGCTCTGGAGGATGAATACCATGTTGAAACGTCTTCTGCCTGTCGCCGTTCTGACCCCGCTGCTGGGTCTCGGTGCCTGTTTTGTATCCGACGAGGAATCCGTCGAGCCGGATCCGCGGCCGACCGAGGGCTTCCGGGCCCAGTACGTGCCGCTGGGTCAGGTTCTGCCCTTTGGCAATGACCTGATGTTCGCCGGCAGCACCGACGGTACCCTGAACATCGCCGTGGCCGATCCGTCCAATCTCGGCAATCCGCTGACCGCCATGAACCGCCTGGACGGTTTCTCCACCACCGGTTCCGGCTATGTCCTGACCACCGAACCGGTGGACGAGGATAGCTTCCAGTACTGGACGCCGCTGGATCCGGGCAACATCGTGATGGTCAATGTCACCGACCCCTCCAGCCCGCAGATCCTCACGCCGGGCGATGACTATGAAGTCGTGGTGTCCGAGGTGCAGGGCGATCAGGGCATGCGCATCTTCTTTAACCCCCTGCGTCCGCTGGCCAGTGACCAGTTCGACGAGGACGGCAATCCGGTGCCTTCTCGTTACATGGCCCTGCTGGCCAACGGGATTGAAAGCACCACCGGGCAGAACCTGATCCCGGATACCCAGTTCCGCATCGTGCGGGATGCGGCCCTGGCGGACGAAACCCTCGACAACGCCCAGCTGGAACAGGTGCGTCAGGCCATCCGGCCGGCCCTGCAGGCGGCTACGGCGCCGATTCCCCAGGGTCTTGGCTACGATGGCCAGGACATTTCCGTGATCTGGACCTTCCAGACACAGTCCACCACCAATGCCCTGCAGGCTGTTGCCGAAATGGTGGAACCCCAGGAGGCCGCCATCCAGAATTCAGGCCTGACCACCGGTGATGTCATTGACGGTTCACCGGGCCTGGCCGCCATCTGGGCCGGCTTCACCGGCATGCCGTACTTCCACGATGCAGACAACCCCCTGTCCGGTTTCTGGACCAACCAGGCCGGTGGCCCGGTGACACGCTTCGCTCCGGTGCCGGCCCTGCAGAGCCAGCAGCAGATTCCGCTGTTCGTCACCACGCCCAGCGACGCCGCCCAGGCATCGCCGGACTGCCCCGCCGGCCCCGAGCCCGCCCAGGGCTGGCCGGTGGTGATCTTCCAGCACGGCATTACCGGTAACCGCACCAACACCCTGGGCCTTGCCGATACCTTCGGCTGTCTGGGTTACGCCATGGTCGCCATTGACCACCCGTTGCACGGCATCACCGACCCCGCAAGCCCGGTGTTTGTCGGTCCGGAATCGCCCCTGTACGCCATGGGTGTGCGTGAACGCCACTTCTACATGGTGGGTGGTGAGCCCTCCGATCCGGCCGATGTGCTGGAAGCGGACGGCGAGTTCGATGGTTCGGGCAGCCATTACATCAACGTGGCGAGCATGCTGACCAGCCGCGACAACCTGCGTCAGTCCGTGTCTGACCTGTTGCACCTGTCGGCAACGGTCAACAACATCGCCATTCTGGGTGAGGACGGCCAGCCGGTCGGGCTGTTCAATGCCGATTCGGATCGCAAGTTCTTTGTCGGTCACTCCCTTGGTGGCATCGCCGGCACCGGTTTCGTGGGTCTGGATGACAGCATCAACGCCGCCGTGCTTGGCATGCCGGGTGGCAAGATCTCCGATCTTCTGCTGGATTCGGATACCTTCGGTGACCCCATCCGGGCCGGCCTGCAGGCTCAGAACCCCGGCCTGGTGGAAGGCAGCCCGCTGTTCGCCAACTTCTTCCTGCAGGCCCAGGCGGTCATCGATTCCGGTGACCCGGCCAACTACGGCGCCTGGAGCCAGGATCGCAACGTCTTCATGATCGAAGTCGATGGCGATAGCGTGGTGCCGAACACCGCCACCGCTTACCTGGCCGACACCATTGATCTGCCGCTGGTCAGCGATAGCACCGAAGGCCTGTCCGAAGGCCGCGGCCTGGTTCGCTACCTGCTCGGCAATCATGGCTCCCTGCTCCAGCCCGGCGCCGAGGATGCGGAAGCCGTCATGGCCTGGCGCGCCATCCAGTGCCATGCCGCCACCTACGTCCTCACCGCCGACAACGGTACGCCCTGGATTGACGTGGAAGGCAACTTCTACCTGGCCCAGGGCAACACCGAACGGGCCGAGGAGTGCAACGCCAGTGACTTCGTGGACGACGGCAACGACGACTGAAACGCCCAATCCACGCAGCAAGACAAAAAAGGCGGCCCAATGGGCCGCCTTTTTTCATCACCGCCTCCCACCCGTGCGGCCGCTATCAGCACCGTAGGAGCGGATTCATCCGCGATAACAATTCATCCCCTGGCACGCCCCAATTTCGAAGACCCCCTGTGGGACCGGCGTCCGCCGCGACCAACGCTCGGCCGCAGCCGTTAGCGGGCAGGGGGCACCGCACGTTCATCGGCTCCGAAGGTGAGGCGCAAGGCGTGAGGTGAAAGGCCGAAGCCTTTGGCTTCCGCGCTGCGCGCGATCCGCCCGGCCGGCAGGCCGGCCGTTGGGCGCCGTAGGCGCCCGGGTTGCCGCCTCACGCCTTACCCCTTACGCCTCACGTTCGAAGCCGCAACACCCCAAACCACCCCGACACCCTCTAACGCCCCCACTCAGCACTCAGCACTCAGCACTTTGACATTCCCCCGCCATCCCGGTTGAATGACCTCTGGGGAAGAATCCACATTTCCTGCCATCGAAAATGGGGAACAACATGAACTGCCGCCATCGCTTTTCCGTGCTTCTCTGCCTCCTGACCCTGGCCTTCGCCGCCCAGGCCGAACCGGTGCAGGTTCGCCATCTGCTGGGTGAGGTCAGCGCTGAAGAGATCAGTGCCGGCTGGGAGACCGAGCAGGCCCTCTATCTGGTGCGGCTGGAAAGCCCACCCCTGGCCGCTCACCAGGCCCGCCAGGCGGCGTTGGAGAAGATGGATGGCGGCGCAACCGCACCCCTTGGCCTGCAGAGTGAGCGCAGCCAGAACTGGCTCGCCCACCTGGACGCCGAACGGCGGGATTTCCTCGCGCGCGCCGCCGAACACCTCGGCCGCCCGCTGCAACCCGCGTATGTCTACCGCCTGGCCAATCATGGTTTTGCCGCTGCCATGACCCCCGCCGAGGCGGAACAGCTGGCCCACGTCCCGGGCGTGCGCGCCATTCAGCGCGATCATGAGCTGGAGCTGGCCACCGATGCCGGCCCTCAGTGGATCGGCGCGACCAGCATCTGGGAGGGCACCGCCATCTCCGGCATGGAAGGCTTCGAGGGCGAGGGCATCGTGTTTGCCATCATCGATACCGGCATCAACTACTCCAACCCCAGCTTCGAAGACCAGGGCCACAGCAACCCCCTGGGCGACGGCGTCTTCCTGGGCGACTGCGCCGCCGGCGAGCCCTATGAAAACTACTGCAACAACAAGCTCATCGGCGTGCGTGGCTACAGCGATATCGCCGGTGGTGATCCGGTCGATACCGACGGCCATGGCTCCCATGTGGCCGGCACCGCCGCCGGCAACCCCGTCACCCTGGAAGTGGGCGACTCCCAGCTGGAGATCAGCGGCGTGGCCCCGCGTGCCAACATCATTTCCTACAATGCCTGCTGCACCTTTTCCGCCCTCAATGCCGCCATTGAGGACATCGTTGCTGATTACGACACCCTGCGTAACGCGGATCCGGACGTACGCATGGTGGCCAACTACTCCATTGGCGCCAGTACCCAGGTGTCCCCTTGGGAGCGCTTCGACGGCACCGGCTTCCTGAATGCCCGGGCCGCCGGCATCTTCGTGGCTGTGGCCGCCGGCAACACCGGCCCTCTGGAAGCTACCCTGTGGACACCGGCGGTGGCGCCCTGGGTCGCCACCGTGGCCAATTCCAGTCACGATCGTCGCATCCTTGAAGTGGTTGTCTCCGTGACTGGCCCCGAGCCGGTGCCGGAATCCCTGGAAGGCATGGAAGCCCGGGTCGGTGAAGGCCCGGACGTGCCCGATCTGGACGGTGAAGACGCCGTCTGGGCCGGTGAGGCCGACCCCGGCAATGAACTGGCCTGTGATCCCTTCCCCGGCAACGCCTTTGATGGCGCCATTGCCGTCGTGGTTCGCGGCGAGTGCAATTTCTCCGACAAGGTCAACCACGCCGACGACGCCGGCGCCATCGCCGTGGTGGTGATCAACAACGAACCCGGCCCGCCCGTTCCCATGGGCATGGCGGACGCCATCGACATCCCGGCAGTCATGATCAGTCAGGAGGACGGCGAGAACGTCATCGACTGGCTGCTGGAGCATGACAACGCCACCCTGGGCATGGAATCAGGCGGCATCGTCATCGATTCCGACTTCGGTGATCGCCTCAATCCCAGCAGCTCCCGCGGCCCCGCCACCGTGGCGCCGGGCGCCCTGGCCCCCGATCTGGCCGCGCCCGGCACCGACATCCTGGCCGCCTACGGCAGCAACAACGAAATCACCTGGTCCTTCCTCACCGGCACTTCCATGGCCAGCCCCCATGTGGCCGGTGCCGCCGGCCTGCTCATGGGCGTGCATCCGGACTGGAGCGAACAGGAGATCCAGTCTGCCATGATGCTCACCGCCCACCATGAACTGCGCGAGTGGGATGGCACGGACACCACGCCCTATGGCGTGGGCGCCGGGCGCGTGGACCTGGAACGGGCCGCCCGCGCGCCCTTCCTGCTGGACGAGACCGCCCAGAACTTCGAAGACGCCAACCCGGCCGCCGGCGGCGACCCGGCCAGCCTCAACCTGGCCAGTCTCGATACCAGCAACTGCGATAACAGCTGCACCCTGAGCCGCACAATCCGCAGTCCGGGAGGTGGTAGTTTTACCGTCAGCTTTGAGGTTCCGGATGGCCTGGATGTCAGCGTCAACGTGAGCAATAACAGCTTTGCCATGGCGCCGGGGGACGTCCGTGACCTGGAGTTCAGTTTCGACAACATCTATGACGCGGAGAGCCGTTTTGGCTATGTTGTTTTCGAGGACGATGGCGACGGACCGACCGTGCGCATGCCCATTGTGTTAGGCAACCTCTTTGTCAACCTGGAAGGGATTATTCAGGGCCTGGCCCAGGGTCGCCCCGCCGATCTCATCCTCTACCGCGAGGGCGACGACGGCCCCGAGATCGCCGAAGTGTTCAGCTTCATCGGCTCCGGGGGCGATGTGCCCTTCCTGCTGGCCCTCAACCCCGCCGAGCATTACCCCATGGTCACGGTGGAAGCCCCCGGCTATGAAATCGCCGTGGCCGACAACAATGGCGAGGGCTGGTCACCGGAAGCGGGCGAAACCCTGGACAGCGAAACCATCAGCCTCCAGCGCCTGCCCATCAGTGTCAGCCCGGTCACCGTGGAAGACGTCACCCGAACCAGCGGCCGGGCGGTATTCAACGTGGGCAGCAACCTCTGGCCCTTCTCGTACCGCGCGGACCTCTACCGTGAAGGTCAGTTAGTGGCCGAGCTGGAACGGGACGTGGTCACCGCTCTGGACGAAACAACCCAGGTCGCCATCGACCTGGAAGATCTGGCCTGCAGCAGCGAGCTCACTGTCGAGCTCTTTGTCACCCAGCTGGGCAGCAACGCCGACAACGCCAGCGGCGACATCGCCTTCAGTACCCGCAGCTGCTTCGAAGGCGGCGGCGGCATCGGCTGCACCGCCGGCGACAGCAACCGCCTCGACCCCGTCATCCCGGTGCTGTTCATGCTCGCCTTGATCGGGCTCGCCGGCCGGTTGCGTCGGTACGAGTGAGGCGTAAGGCGTAAGGAAAGCCCGGTTTTGTGGTCTTCTCTTGTGGGAGCGGCATCCGCCGCAACTGCGGCTTCGGCGAAGTCCTTGTTCGCGGCGGATGCTGCTCCCACAAACAAGGCGATAACAGTCTCGGTCTTTTCACCTCACGCCTTCCGCCTCACCCCTCACTCGTGTCGGCAACGACGGCCCAGTACTCAGCACCGAGCCTCACGGAGGAGCCTGACAATGAACCACCCCATTCGCCTCATGGCAGCGGCCATTCTGCTGGCCATCATCAGCGCTTCCCTCATGGCCGCGCCGGCAAACAGGGCGCCGGTTCATCATTTCCCCAAGGGGGCGCCCGCGGAAGCGCCCACCGCGGACTGGTACCAGGAACGCGCCATCTACCTGCTGCGGCTGGAATCGGCCCCCCTCGCCATTCACCATGCCCGTCAAAACCGCCTGCAAAAAGCCAGTGGTGAGTCGGCTGGTGCGCGTCCCGAGCCGCTCAACCTGAACAGCCAAAGCAGCCGCGATTGGCTGGCCCGCCTGGACAGCGAGCGTTCCGCTTTCCTGGACAAGGCCGGCCAGACCCTGGGCCGTGATCTGGACGTGGTCTTCACCTACCGCATGGCCAACCATGGCTTCGCCGCCCGCATGAGCCCCGCAGAAGCCGATCGCCTAGCCACGCTTCCCGGGGTGCGCTCCATCCAGCGGGATTATGAACTGGAGCTGCACACCGACGAGGGTCCCGAACTGATCGGCGCACCCGCCATCTGGGAAGGCACCGCCATGCCCGGCATGGGTGAGTACCGGGGCGAGGGTGTGGTGGTCGGCATCATCGATACCGGCATCAACTACTCCAACCCCAGTTTTGCCGACCAGGGCCACAGCAACCCCCTGGGCGATGGCGTCTTCCTCGGTGACTGCGCCGAGGGCGAGCCCCACGCACACTACTGCAACAACAAGCTGATCGGTGTGCGCGGTTACGCCGTGACGAACCCGATTGGGGGCATCATCAAGGACGGCGATCCGGTCGATTACAACGGTCATGGCAGCCATGTAGCGGGCACCGCCGCGGGCAATGCCATCACCGTGGATGTGGGTGGCGACAGTTTTGACATTACGGGCGTGGCCCCGGGTGCGAACATCATTTCCTACAACGGCTGCTGCTGGGTTTCATCACTGACACAGAGCATTGACGATATCGTCGTGGATTACGCCACCTTGCAGGCAGCCGATCCCGATATTCGAATGGTGGTCAACTACTCCATCGGTGGATCGGCCATGATTTCCCCATGGGAGAGCTTCGATGCCCAGGGTTTTCTGGCCGCCCGTGAGGCGGGCGTGTTGCCCGTCAGCTCTGCGGGTAACAGTGGCCCGCACAGCGCCAGTGTTGCCAACCCCGCCCAGGCCCCCTGGGTCATGGCCGTCGCCGCCACCACCCATGCTCGCCTGGTTGGCGCCACCGTCAGCGTGACGGCCCCGGAACCGGTGCCGGAGGATCTGGAAGGCATGTTCGCCTCGGTGGCGAGCGGTCAGGATGGCGCGGATCTGGACGGCCTGGAAGCCCGTTATGCCGGCGACGTGGATCCCGGCAACGAACTGGGTTGCGACGCCTTCCCGGAGGATGCCTTCGATGGCGTGGTGGCGGTGATTCGAAGAGGCAGCTGCCCATTTTCCGACAAGATCAACTTTGCGGATCAGGCGGGTGCCGTGGCCGCTGTTCTGGTCAACAATGTCCCCGGTTATCCCCCTGCCATGGGGCTGGGTGATCCCATCAGCATTCCCGCCTTCATGCTCGTTCAGGACGATGGTGAAGCCCTGATCGACTGGCTGGGTAGCCATGATTCGGCCACCGTGGCCACCACGACGACCACTGTCCAGTACGATGCCGATGCGGCTGATCGTCTCGCCGCCTTCAGCTCTCGCGGACCATCGCCTGACCCGAGCCTGGGTGTGCTGACGCCGGATCTGGCCACACCGGGTGTGGGAATCCTCGCGCCATACGGTGAGTACAACGCCATTGAATGGGGCTTTGCCAGCGGTACGTCCATGAGCTCGCCTCATGCAAGCGGCGCGGCGGCCCTGCTCATGGGCGTGCATCCGGACTGGAGCAATGAAGCCATTACATCGGCCCTGATTCTGTCCGCCGAGCGAGACATTACTGAAATGGATGGCTTGCGGCCCGTTACTCCCCGTGACGTGGGTGGTGGCCGTATCGATCTGGAGGCGGCGGCCAACGCGGGCTTCGTCCTCGATGAATCGGTGAACACCTTTGAGACGGCCAACCCGGCCAACGGTGGTGATTCATCCAGCCTGAATCTGGCCACCCTGTCCACCGCCGATTGTGGTAACAGCTGTACACTCACGCGCACCATCATCGGCACCGCCAGCGGTGGTGATTTCACCGTGAGCGTGGAGGCCCCCGAAGATCTGTCGCTCAGTGTCAGCCCTTCAACTTTCTCCATCGCCGAAGGCGAAACCCTCGAACTGACCTTCAGTTTCAACGATATCAGCCAGGCTGGCGCAACCGGTGGCTGGGTGGTCTTCCAGGACGCTACGGGCGGTCCAGAACTGGCCATGCCCTTCGGCCTGGATAATCTCTTCGTTCCACTCCGGGGGGAGGTGCGCCTGGAAGGGAGTATCCGGCCCGTGACGCTGCGTCGCTACGAACAGCCCCCCATCGGTGATGAGGTGATGAGCGAACAGCTGTTCGAATTGATCCACTCGCGGGAAGACGGCGATTTATTCGTGCCTCTTCTGCAGACGCTTCCCGGCAACCGCTGGTACACGCGCGTGGAGCTCAGTGCCCCCGGTTATCAGGACCTGGAACTGGACAATGACGGCGAAGGCTGGATTCCGGGCCCCGGTGAAAGCATTGATCTCGGCGATATCCACATGGAAGCCCTGCCCATGACCGTCTCGCTGGAAGAGGTGGAACGTGTCGAACGCAGCGAGGCCAGCTTCATCATCCGCGTGGAGTCCGAGGGATGGTCACACTGGATCAGCCGTGTCGAGCTTCTGCGCCAGGGGGATAGCCTCGGCAATCTGTCATGGGAAACGATTGAGGGGGACGGCGGCGAGACTTCTCTCTACCGAGTGGAAATGAGTGGCCTGGCTTGTGGCACAAGTTACGAAATCGACCTCGTTGCCAGGAGGAGCGGCGTGGGTGATGAAGCGGCTCTTCTCCATGCCTTCCACACCGAGAGCTGTTTCAAGAGCGACAACGGCGGCGGCTGTACCGCCGGCGACAACAACCGCCTCGACCCCGTCATCCCGGCACTGCTGCTGCTCGCTCTCATCGGCCTCGCCGGCCGCCTGCGCCGGCAGGGATAAGGCAAGGAGCAAGGAGCAAAAAAACCGGCCCCGGGATTTTCTGTTGTGGGAGCGGCATTCCTGCCGCAAAAGGGCTTAATCGAAGCCCCGAATCGCGGCAGGAATGCCGCTCCCACAAGGGGTGGTGAGATAGCGGCGTGCCAGGCGCAGGATTGTGATCGCGGATAAATCCGCTCCTACGGTGGTGGTAGAGACCGCGTGCCTTCCTTAGACACAGCCCCTCCGAAGCAGCACGGCGGTCCACCACACACGGCCAAAATCTAGCGTCCATTTAGCGTGCATTTCGCGGCTAAATGGTTTTAAAGCTTTTATCTCGTGTGCATTTCGTGGTCCCAATCAACTCTTCCGGTAGACCAGATCCCAAACCCCATGCCCCTTGCGCACCCCGCGGCGCTCGAAGTGAGTCACCGGCCGATCATCCGGGCGTGGCACCGTTCCGCCCGGGCCGGCCGTGTTCTCCAGCATCGGGCAGGCATCCAGCACCTCCAGCATGTGGTTCTTGTAGTCTTCCCAGTCCGTGGCCAGCAGCAGCTGGCCATCATCGGCCAGGCGGCGGGCGGCCAGCTCGGCAAAGGCGGGCTGAATCAGCCGGCGCTTGTGGTGGCGTTTCTTCGGCCAGGGATCGGCAAAGAAGATCAGCAGGCGGTCCAGGCTGTTCTCCGGAATCTGCTCTCGCAGCACCTCCACCGCATCATGGGTGGAGACCCGCACATTCTCCAGGCCTTCCTCCTCGACACGGTTCAGCAGGCGACCCACCCCCGGCCGGTGCACCTCGATGCCCAGAAAATTTCGCTCCGGATGCTGTGCCGCCAGGGTCGCCAGCAACTCCCCATTGCCAAAGCCAATCTCCAGCGTCACCGGCGCCTCCCGCCCGAACAGGGCAGCAAGATCCACCGGCGCCTTCTCAAAGGACAGGCCATAACGCGGATACAACTCCGCCATCGCCCGCTCCTGCGCCGGCGTCAAACGACCCTCGCGCCGCACAAAACTGCGAATCGGCCGCAGAAACTTCTTCTCGTCAGTCATGGAATCAACCGTCGTGATGTTGGTAAGTCCGGGGGAAATAGCCACCGTAGGAGCGGATTTATCCGCGTAATGGCCAGAATTCGCCGTTTGATTCTCTAACGGGATCGTTTCAATCCGTGGCGCACCTCATTGAATGGTGGGGCGTCGGATTCCAGCCATTGCGCGGATAAATCCGCGCCTACAGGGGGCGTCGATTTAGCGGCGTGCCAACCGCAAGATTGCAATCGCGGATAAATCCGCTCCTACGGTGGAGATAGAAGCGGATTGGCGCCCAGCACGGCATTGCCTCCAGCACGGGCCACAAAAATTACTGAATGACGCCTTCAATCGGCGATGACGCCGATGCAAACCGCTTCTTCGGTATCCGCCCGGCCAAGTAGGCCTCGCGCCCGGCTTCCACGGCCTTTTTCATGGCCGAGGCCATCAGCACCGGATGCTTGGCGCCGGCGATGGCAGTGTTCATCAGCACGCCGTCACAGCCCAGCTCCATGGCCACGGCCGCATCGGACGCGGTGCCCACGCCGGCGTCCACCAGGATCGGCACCGTGGCGTTCTCGACAATGGTGATGATGTTGTAGGGGTTCTGCACGCCCAGGCCGGATCCGATGGGCGCGGCCAGGGGCATCACCGCCACGCAGCCGATCTCCTCCAGACGCTTGGCCACGATGGGATCATCATTGGTGTACACCATGACTTCAAAGCCCTCATCCACCAGCACCTTGGCCGCTTCCAGGGTGGCCGGGATGTCCGGGTACAGCGTGCGCTCGTCGCCCAGCACTTCCAGTTTCACCAGGCGGTGATCATCCAGCAGCTCCCGCGCCAGGCGGCAGACCCGGATGGCGTCCTCGGCTGTGTAGCAGCCGGCGGTATTGGGCAAAATGGTGTACTTCTCCGGCGGAATCGCATCCAGCAGGTTCGGCTCATCCGCCTTCTGCCCGATGTTCGAGCGCCGCAGCGCCACCGTCACGATTTCCGCCCCACTGGCCTCGGTGGCCTCCCGTGTCTCCTGGAAATCCTTGTACTTACCGGTGCCTACCAGCAGGCGAGATTGATACTCTCGCCCCGCAATCACCAGCGGCCCAAGCTCAGGGGTCTTAACAACGTCAGTCATGATCTCTCCAGTATGTTTTTTGCCGGCAGAGCCGGTACGAGCGAGGGGCGAGGCGTAAGGCGTAAGGTGAGAAAAACAGATCGTGGCTTTCTTCTTGAGTGGCTTCCCGCCTCAATCCTCACTCGTTCTGGCCCAATCCTCAGCACTCTGCACTCAGCACTCAAAACCCTCACCCCCCTCCAACCGCCTGGACAATTTCCAGTCGGTCGCCATCCTCCAGCCGGGTCTGCCCATGCTGGCTGCGGGGCACGATCATGCCATTGTGCTCCACCGCCACCCGGCGGCCGGTAAACTCCAGCGCTTCCAGCAGCTCTGCAATGCTGAGTTCTCTTTCAAACTCTCGCGTCTCACCATTCACTTCCAGCCGCATGACCACCTCACCCGCTTCTTCAAAACCGCCATTTTAACAGTGCGCCTCCTGCCGCAGCCTAACCCGTCCCGCTCCTCTTGCCGCTCTGGCCGGTCAGGTCACGGGAAGCGGAGAGGGGAAGGGAGGTCGCACGGATGCTCACTCATGACTAGTGAAACAATCCGGCCTTTTCTACAGGTTTGTCGGGCGGAAAGACGGTGTTGGCATGGAACACCGGGCCATCGACACACACGCGCTTCATGGCCGGGCCACTGTCGGTTTCCACCCGTACCACGCAGCCAGCGCAGCCACCCACGGCACAGGCCATGTACTCCTCCAGCGCCACCTGGCAGGGTAGCTCGTGTTTCTGGGCCAGGCGGGCGGTGGCGGCGAGCATGGGGGTGGGGCCGCAGGCGTGGATTTCCACTTCCTGGCGTGCCTGTTCATCCAGGCTCTGCAGCCAGTGATCGGCCAGTTCGGTGACAAAGCCGTCGAAGCAGCCGGCATAGCCCTGAGCACTGGCCAGGCGGCAGGGAATGTTCCAGTCTTCCAGCAGCGGCATGGTGGCAATCACGCCCTCCGGCATGCCGGGAATGACCAGGGTCGAGGGGCGGGCTTTGAAGGGGAAGGGGACTTCCGAGCCGAGGATGGCCAGGGGCTGCATGCTGCTGTCCTGGCGCAGGCGGTCGGCCAGAAAAACCATGGGCGGAATGCCGACTCCGCCGCCGATCAGCAGAGGGCGTCGCCGACCCGGTGTGGGGGAGAAGCCCTTTCCGATGGGGCCCATGACACTGATGCTCTCGCCCACCTGGCGGTCTGCCAGCAGACGGGTTCCCTTGCCCACCACCTTGTACAGGCATTCCACCCAGCCTTCGTCCGCTGACGCCCGCATGATGGACAGCGGGCGGCGCATGGGCAGTGCAGTGGCGCAGCGAATATGCACGAAACTGCCCGGCTCGGCCCGCTTTGCCGTCTCCGGAGCCTGGAAGCGCAGCACATACTGTTCGGCCTCATAGGCCTGCTGCATCAGGATTTTCGCTTCTTCCACGAAAATGCTGCCACGGTGCTCACCACCTGCCTTCATCGCTGATTCTCCTCTGCCAGCCATTCCAGTGCAGCCATGCGTGCGGCGACACCGTTGCGTACCTGATCCAGGATCAGGGAGCGGGGACCATCGGCCACCGCGTCTTCGATTTCGACCCCGCGATTCATCGGGCCGGGGTGCATGATGCGCGCCCTGGGCGCGTACTTGGCCAGTGTCGCTTCACGCAGGCCCCACTGGTGGTGATAGTCGTCGATTCCGGCCAGTTCCCCGGCCTGCATGCGTTCGCGCTGGATGCGCAGAGTCATGACCACATCGGCATCGCGGATGGTGTCGGCCAGATTGTCATGGCATTCCACCTCGGGCGGTGTGGTTTCCGGCAGAAAGGCCGGAGGGCCGCCCAGGCGAATGCGCCGGCAGCCCAGAGTCTGCAGGGCCGCAATGACGGAACTGGCCACGCGGGAATGACGGATGTCGCCCACGATGCTGACCGAGAGAGCCGCCGGGTCGAGTCCGGCTTCGTCCAGGGTGATCATGTCCAGCAGGGCCTGGGTGGGGTGCTGGCGCCGGCCGGCTCCGGCATTGAGCACGGCACAGCCTGGCGGCAGGGCATCGGCCAGTGTCCGGATGAGTTCGGCGTCGGCGTGTCGAATGACGAACAGTCGCACGCCCATGGCCGCCAGCGTCATTGCGGTATCCAGGGCCGTTTCCCCCTTGACCGTGGATGCCGTGTCGATATCCAGATTCAGGACGTCGGCCCCCAGACGCCGGGCGGCCAGCTCGAAGGAACAACGGGTACGGGTGCTGGGTTCATAAAAGAGCTGAGCCACGCTGAGCCCCCGCAGACCAAGCCGCGATTCCTGGCGCGGGTCGGCAGCGGCATGGTCGCGGCCGCGGCGAATGAGTCGTAACAGTTGATCCGGGTCGAGATCGCTGATGGCAAGAAAATGTCGTGTCATGGTCATTCTTCTGTGGTTTCGCCGAGGGCCTGGGCGGCCTGCGGTTCGAGCAGCCAGTCCTGCAGGATGCAGGCCGCGGCCAGATCATCCAGTGGCTGCCCGCGTTTTCCGTCGGACTGAACCTCGGCTGCCGCGCGTGAGCTGAGGCGTTCGTCCAGCAGGTAGACGGTTTTCCCAAATCGTCCCTGCAGGCGCCCGGCGAAGCGTCGGGCGCCGGCCGTGATGGGGCTGTCGCTGCCATCGGCATGGCGAGGCAGTCCGACCACCAGAGCGGCAGGCCGCCATTCGGTGATGATCTCGGCAACCTTGCCCCAATCCGGCTGGCCGTCACGCGCGGACAGGATGCAGAGGGGGTTGGCGGTGCCGGTGACCGTCTGGCCCACGGCGACCCCGATGCGCTTCAGGCCGTAATCGAAACCCAGCAGGGTGCCGACGGGCATCGCTTCGCTCATGCGTGACCCGACTGATCGCTTAGGCGGCTTATATCCACGCCCATGGTGCGGGCGGCGGCACGCCAGCGTTCCGAAGGCGGAACGTCGAACAGGATGTTGTGACTGGCCGGTGTGCTCAGCCAGGCATTGTCCGCCATTTCCTGTTCCAGCTGACCCGCTGCCCAGCCGGCATAACCGAGCGCGACCATGCACTGTTCGGGGCCTTCGCCACGGATCATGGCGGCCAGGATGTCACGAGAGCTGGTCACGCCCAGCTGTTCGGAAATGTTCAGCGTGGCTTCCCATTCGCCCAGGGGGGTATGCAGGACAAAGCCGCGTTCCTGTTCCACCGGGCCGCCGTGAAACAGGGTGGTGGCGCGCAGGGTCTCATTGCTGTCGCCCAGCTCCAGCTGGTCGAGCACATCGCCCAGATGGATGTCGTCCATGGGGCGGTTGATGGTGATTCCCAGGGCACCATCGGCATTGTGTTCGCAGATCAGCGTGACCGCATGGTGAAAGTTCGGATCCCCGAGCCCGGGCATCGCGATCAGAAAGTGGCCGTTGAGAAAGTCCTGCTGGGGCATGGGGTTGCCTGGTCGCTGCGAATGATGGAAGCGCCATTCTACCAGCCCCCTTGCGGCGCCGGTAACCGCCGGCCCTGACGCCAGCCGGGCCGGCGCTCAGTCGGCGGGCAGCCGCACGCCGGTACGCACCGTGCGATCGGCGCCGAATTCCCAGCGGAAGGCAAAGCGAATGATGTCCGTCTCTTCGCGGATGGCCTCCGGGAAGGGCGGAAAGGGGGAGGCCATGCGCACGATCCGGGCGGCCGCCCGATCCAGCGGTGCATGGCCGGAGCTCTGCAGCGGGCGAACCTCGCGCAGGGTGCCGTCGGCGGCAATGGCCACTTCCAGCGTCAGTGCGCCCCGCAGCTGTTGCTGGCGTGCCTCTTCGGGATAGTTGTCATTACCCACGGACTCCACCCGCCGGCGCCAGCTCTCCAGGTACTGGGCGTAGTTGTGTTCACGGGTGTTGACCGAGATGAAGCGTTCGCGGGGGTTGTCGCTGTAGGCCAGCGGCTGGCGATCGTCGTCACTGATGGGATCGGCCTGTTCCTCGCCATCGGTGAGGAGTCTGGCCAATTGCAGCGGCTGACGGGTGTTTCGGGGCGTGGCGCTGGCGCTGGCAACCGTTTCCGGGCTGCGATTGGCGGTGAGCAGCGGCTGCGGTTCGGGTTCCGGATCCCGGCTGTCCAGGGTGTCCGGTGACTCACTGCCGTCGCTGACATCCACTTCGGTGTCTTCGGCCCACCCTTCGGCCAGGCCGGGGTTGGGCATCTGATCCAGTGTGGACTGGGCGGATTCGGGGCGCACCCGTTCCTCGATGTTGCCCGCCCCGCGCTGGTGGGCCTGGGCCAGGTAATCCGGCTCATCCGGCGCCTGCTCGTCCGGGGTCGCCACCAGAGTCACTTCCAGGGTGTTGGAGCGCAGATCCTCACTCTCGCCGCCGGAGAAACTGACGCCGAGTATGATCATGCCGTGCAGCAAGCCGGCCAGAAAGACCGTGGTGATGAGGCGGTCGCTGGAGCCCGGCCGCAGCTTGACGACTTCAACCTGTCTCATGCGCGTGTCTTGCCTTCCCGTTTGCGTACATGGATGTGTTCTTCCGGTTCTGACCCCTCAAGCCGTCTGAGTGTTTCCACCGCCACCAGGCCGGTCATGATGCCCAGGGGCAGGGCCGCGGCCATCAGCCACGGAGCCATGGCCCAGAGTCCCGGATGAGGGATGAAGATCAGCCAGGCCAGCAGCAATTGTCCCCCGACATGGGCCAGGGATGCCAGTGCGCCCGCCCCGACCGGTCCCAGCCCCAGACGCATCAGGGGCATAAGCAGGCCGAGCATGAGCAGGGTGGTGATCGCCCCGGACAGGCTGAGGAGAAAGGCGGGGGTGAGAAACGTCCCGATCAGCAGGCTGCCGGCCACCACGCGCAGCAGGTTCACCCAGGCGGCGATGCGCCAGCCATGTCGGAACAGGACGATCAGGGTGATGGCGTTGGCCAGTCCGGGCCGAAGACCGGGGATGGGGCTGGGGATGGCCGTTTCCAGGACATGCACGATGACGGCCAGCGTGGCCAGTCCCACAATGAGCCGGTCTTCACGGCTACGGTGCTCAGAAATTGATGCTGTCATAAGCACGCTCTCGTCCTGCCAGCTGCACGTGAACCCGGTTCGGGATGCAGCTGGCGCTTTCACCGTTGTGCCTCAGCCAGCCGCGTCGCAGGCAGATGCGTTCGTTGCAGGGCGCCTCCAGAAAGCGGATGCGGCCGTCACGAATCTCCAGCAGCGTCTCACCCAGGGGGCCATCTAGCCGGTGGTGACCGTCTTCGGACAAGGCCAGCGTCAGGGCTCGCTCGCCTTCCAGATAGATTCTCGCCTCGCTGGCGGCTCCGCTTGGCCAGTGGCCGGCCAGGAGCGCGCCGATGCCGGCTCCGGCCACGGTGATGACCAGCAGATCCAGCCAGTGGAGGCGCGGTCTTGCTGTCATGGCAGCTCCCGAACCACCTGCAGTGGTTCACGATCCTGGAACCGGATTCGATCCCGCATCGCGGGACTGAGTTCGGCCTGCCCTCCGGGCGTGATCAGCATGACCCGATCCACACCCATGGCGCTGGCCACGGCAGGCCAGTGGCCGGGGCCGGCCACGAACAGGGCGGTGGCGGCGGCATCGGCGCGGGCGCAGTCCTCGTCAATGACCGTGGCCGAGGCCGTGGCCTGTGCCGGCCGCCCGGTACGGGGGTCAAGCAGGTGGTGGAAGCGCTCCCCCTCATGGATGAAATCCCGTTCATAGTCCCCGGAGGTGATGATGCACTCCCCGTCCCGCGCAGCGACGCTGGCGAGCACGCCATCGCCCCGGGGATCCAGAATGCCGATTCGCCAGTCACGGCCCCCGGCATCACCCAGCACAATCAGGTCACCGCCGGCGTTGATCAGTCCATGTCGAATGCCGAGCTCGCCAAGGATCCGCCCCAGTTTTTCCAGTGCCAGGCCCTTGGCGAAGCCGCCCAGATCCAGTCGAGCGCCGGTCTGCCCAGTATCCAGGCGCCCATTTTCCAGGTTCATGGCATCAATGGGTGGCAGGCGCTGCAGCACGGCGGTGACGGTCTGTGGAGACGGGGGTGGTGCCTGTGGCCGTGGCTGGCGATGAAAGCCCCAGGTTTCGACCAGCTCCCCGATGCCCGGGTGAAAGAGTCCGCCGCTGGCTTTCGCCAGTGACAGGGCCCGTTCGATTCCGGCCTGAATGGACGTCGGAACCGCGGCCGTGTCCGAATGGCTGAGCGACGCATTCAGCGTGCCCAGGGCCCCGTCTCCCCACGCGTCCCAGCGTTGATGAAGGGTTGCCGCCTCCGCTGCCAGAGCCGCATGTGCCTCCGCGGCTGCACCGCTTTGCGCGCGCACAGTGATTTCAATGCGCGTGCCCATGGCATAGAAATGGCTGTCGTGACGCGGCTCATCCTCACGGGCGCAGGCCGTCAGGATCATCAGCGCCAGCAATGTGGCTGCAACACGCGGCATCAGGGAGTCCAGCCCGCCTCAGCGGCGATGGCATCCATGAGCTGACCGGCGATGTTGCTGCCATAGAGCGAATCCAGTTCCCGAATGCAGGTGGGGCTGGTCACGTTGATTTCAGTGACGTAATCGCCGATGACGTCCAGGCCGACGAACATCAGTCCCTTGTCGCGCATGACCGGGCCGATGCGCTCGATCAGCCAGTGATCCCGTTCACTCAGCTCCGAACCCTGCACCGAACCGCCGGCCGCGATATTGCCCCGGGATTCACCGGCGCGCGGGATGCGCGCCAGTGCCGGCCCGCTGGCTTCGCCATTCACCAGCAGGATGCGCCGGTCGCCCTTGCTGATCTCCGGCAGATAGCGCTGGGCCAGCGCGAAACGCGCGCCGCTGCCGGTCAGGTGCTCCAGGATGACACTGGTATTGGGGTCGCCATCGCGTACCACGAAGATGTCGCGACCGCCCATGCCGTCGAGGGGTTTCAGGACGGCATGACCCTGTTCGTGAATGAAATGGCGAAGGCGCGCCGGATCGCGGGCGATGACGGTGGGTGGGCAGCATTCCGGGAACCAGGCGGTGTAGACTTTCTCGCTGACGTCCCTCAGGCTGGCCGGTCGGTTCACCACGCGAACGCCCGCCGATTCCGCCCGTTCCAGCAGATAGGTTGCGTAGATGTACTCCATGTCGAAGGGTGGATCCTTGCGCATCAGCAGGCAATCCATGGCGGTGAGCGGCCCTTCAGCGCTCTCGCGCAGGGTGAACCAGTCCTCGTTGTCGTCGCGCACCTCGATGCCTTGATGGCGGGCGCAGGCCGTGCCGTTGTCGAGAAAGAGGTCTTCCAGGGTCATGTAGCGCAGTTCCCAGCCGCGACGCTGGATCTCCAGCATCATGGCCAGCGTGCTGTCCTTGTAGGGGGTAATGGCCGTGATGGGGTCCATGACCACGCCGATGACCGGTTTGCGTGTACTCAATTGTCTCTCCTCGGGGCCGCCTGAGTCGGATTGCCGGCGCCCATTATGCCTGTTCCGGGCGCGCTGGAGCGGCTGGAAAAGCAGGCCATTTCCGAGTGTTTCCGTGAACCAGTTCAAGGAAACTTATTGGATTGTGCGCTAATATTATGATAGAAGGCGATATTATTGCTTTCAGCGGCTTTGGAAGGGCGCGGTGAGCGCTGCGTTCCGATTACGATACAGGTGCGGGCTTTGACACCGGTAGCCCATACGGTGTCAACTTATGACAAAGGCCGCGCCGGGGGGATTCAGTCATGAATCGGGTTGTGGCTATTTCGGAGGCCGGTGCCGTCTCGGCGAATCATTCGCCAGGCAGGCACGGCCGGTTTGACGATGCGACGGAGGTTCCGGTGGCGAATGACAGTGATCTGAGTGGACTCAAGGTCCTGGTCATCGATGACAGCAAGACCATTCGCCGGACGGCCGAAACCTTGCTGAAAAAGGCCGGATGTGAGGTCCTCACCGCCGTTGACGGTTTCGAGGCGCTGTCGGTGATTGCCGAATCCGAACCGGACATCATCTTTGTCGACATCATGATGCCGAGGCTTGACGGCTACCAGACCTGTGCCCTGATCAAGCGTAACACCAGTTTCAAGAACACACCGGTGATCATGCTCTCCAGCAAGGACGGGCTGTTTGACCGGGCGCGTGGGCGTATCGTGGGTTCGGAGGAATACCTCACCAAACCGTTTACCCGCGACGAACTTTTGGGGGCGATCGAGAATCATGTGCGGCGCACGGCTTGATCGATGTTTTCGGCACACACTTCACACATTCTGACTAAACATAAATCTGGAGGATTTTGCAGATGGCGACGGTTCTGATCGTTGACGACTCCCCCACGGAAGTCCACGTATTCAAGACACAGCTTGAGAAGCACGGATATACCGCCATTTCCGCCGAAAGTGGTGAAGAAGGCCTGGAGGTGGCGCGCAAGGAAAAGCCGGACGCCATCATCATGGACGTGGTCATGCCCGGCATGAGTGGTTTTCAGGCCACCCGCCAGCTGGCCAAGGATGAAGCCACCCAGAATATTCCGGTGATCATCATCACCACCAAGGATCAGGAAACCGACAAGATCTGGGGCATGCGCCAGGGCGCGATTGCCTATCTGGTCAAACCCGTCAAGGAAGAAGCGCTGATTGGCAAGGTGAAAGAAGTACTGGAGAAGTAATCGCCCATGGCTGAGATGACCTCGCTGACCGATCTGGTGGATCAACCCTTCCGGCTGCTGCAGGAGCTGGATCGCCGTTGCCGGCAGGCGGCCGCCGGTCGGCAGCAGGAGTCCGGGCTGGAAACCGGCGACGAATGGGTCGGCGTGGGTCTGGTCATGGGAGACCAGAACATCCTGGTGGAGCGGGACGAGGTGCGCGAGGTGCTGCCCGTTCCAACCCTGGCCCGAGTGCCGGGCGCACGTCCATGGTTGAAGGGGCTGGCCAATGTCCGCGGCCAGCTCCTTTCGGTTGTGGATCTGTCCATGCTGGCGGGTCGGGAGCCGACCCCCATGGATCGCAAGGCGAGGGTGGTCGCGGTCAAGCACCCGGAGATCCCGGCGGGTCTGCTGGTGCACGAAGTGCGCGGGTTCCGGCGTTTTCAGCCGGATGAGGCGGTGCAGGAGCTGCCCGATCTGGATGAGCCCTTCCGGAGTCTCTTCCGGGGTGGCTTCCGTCGTGGCGATGAATATTGGGGCATCCTGAATCTGCGGGATCTGGTGGAGAGCCAGCTCTTTCTTCAGGCGGCCCAGTGAACGGAACAGGAATCAGTGACGCGGGCCGCGGCCCGGGCAGAACAACGATGAACGATACCAGGTGAAAACCAATGGCCAAGTCCTCAGGTAGCACTTCAAACAAGCTGCTTTACGTTCTCATCATCGTGGTGCTGGCATTGCTGGCCGCCGCCATCGTGAACTTCTTCTTCGTGACGCAGCGCGCTTCCCATGACGAGGAATTTCTGGGGTACGCCGCCGAACAGGCCGTGCTCTCCCAGAGTGTCGCAAAGAATGCGCAGTTGGCCATTACCGGTGACCGCGAAGCCATCCAGCGGCTGTACACGGATCGTGAGCGGTTTGACCGCACGCTGCGGCTCATGCGCCAAGGCAACCCGGAAACACTGATGCCCCAGCCGCCGCGCACCGTCCGCCAGGAACTCTCGCTGTTGCAGGAGAACTGGAGCACTGCCCGGGACGCGGCCCAGGTGCTGCTGGACAATGGGGATCTGATTCGCCGCGCCAATCAGTCGCTCAGTGTCATCGAGGAGAACATGCCCTCCCTGCAGAGCGAAATCGAGGCGCTGGGCGATCGCATGCTCGACATCAACGCCGGTGCCAGTCAGGTGTTCTATCAGGGGCGCCTTGCACAGTTGGCCCCGCGCATCCAGCAGTGGTCCAGCTCCCTGGTGAGCGGAACGGGCCAGCCGGCTGACGCGGCGCGCCGTCTGGGCAATGACAACGCTTTCTTCGGCCGTGTCCTGGCCGGTTTTCAGGACGGTGATGACGATCTGGATATTCAGCGCATCAACGACAATCTGACCCGGGATATCATCAACGACATTGCCTTCTATTACGGGCGCGTGAATGACGAGGTTCGCAGCATCGAGGGCCAGCGGGCCGACCTGGTACTTATCCATTCCGCCAACAACACGCTGGCGGAACTGAGTGACCGACTGCTGTCCGGCGTGCGTTCAGCCGAGAACAATTACCGTCGCTCCATTGATGACCGCATGTTTTCCGCCACCTACGGTTACATCTTCGGTGGTGCGGCCCTGCTGATTCTCGCCGTACTCATCTACGTCTACGTACTGACCTCGGACACCCGCAAGGCCGCTGCCTTGCAGCTGGAACAGAATGAGCGCAACCAGGAAGCCATTCTCCGGCTGCTGGATGAGCTGGGCAGTCTCGCCGATGGTGACCTGACCGTTCAGGTGTCGGTGACCGAGGACATCACCGGGGCGATCGCGGACTCCATCAACTACGCCGTGGATGCCCTTCGGGACCTGGTGGTGACCATCAACGACACCGCCGTGCGGGTGGATGCCACCGCCCAGCAGACGCGTGCCACCGCCTCTCACCTGGCCGAGGCCTCCGAGCACCAGAGCTCGGAAATCACCTCGGCAAGCCGCCAGATTCAGGAAATGGCGGAATCCATTGAGCAGGTGTCCGAGAACGCCGAACGTTCGACTCGAGTGGCGCAGCAGTCGGTGGAAATCGCCCATAAGGGCGGTGACGCGGTGCGCCGCACCATCGACGGCATGAACAACATCCGCGAGAACATTCAGGAAACGTCGAAACGAATCAAGCGTCTGGGTGAGAGTTCCCAGGAAATCGGTGATATCGTGGAGCTCATCA
The DNA here is from genome assembly GCF_030848495.1 of Natronospira bacteriovora. Lineage (NCBI taxonomy): Bacteria > Pseudomonadati > Pseudomonadota > Gammaproteobacteria > Natronospirales > Natronospiraceae > Natronospira > Natronospira bacteriovora. The sequence continues at coordinate 134,210 of NZ_JAVDDT010000008.1, read as the reverse complement.
ACGACATTGCCGAGCAGACCAACATCCTCGCCCTCAACGCCGCCATTCAGGCGTCCGCCGCCGGTGAGGCCGGTCGCGGCTTCGCGGTGGTGGCTGACGAAGTGCAGCGCCTTGCGGAACGCTCCGGTAATGCCACCCGGCAGATCGAGGCCCTGGTGAAGACCATTCAGACCGACACCAACGAGGCCGTGATCTCCATGGAGCACAGTACCTCCGGCGTGGTGAACGGGGCCCAGCTGGCCGAGAACGCGGGTGAAGCCCTGGACGAAATTGAAAAGGTGTCCAACCACATCGCGACCCTGATTCAGAGCATTTCCAGTGCCGCTCGCCAGCAGGCCCAGGCCGCGACCGACGTGTCCCGGACCATGCAGGTCATTCAGGAAATCACTTCCCAGACCCATGAAGGCACCACTGCCACCGCCGACAACATCGGCAAGCTGGCGGCCCTGGCTACCGAGCTTCGTAAATCCGTCTCCGGCTTCAAGCTCCCGGGCAAGCAGGAAGAACAGACCGTGGTCATGTCTTCGGATGATTTCGGTGGCGAGGTGTCTGGTCTGGAAGACTACAGCGACGCCGGTCTGGGCGAGGAATCCGCGGATCTGGATGATGGTGGCGAGGAGCTGCCCGAACTCAGCGATGCTGTCCAGGACGATACGGATGAATCCACCGAATTCGTGGATGAGATCGAATGGCCGGAAGATGAGACCGAAGGTGAGGATGACAAGGATCCGCGTCGCACCGAGAAGGTCGACTGACAGGTCCGGTTGGCCTGATGACCAAGATTAAGGGACCAGGAAAAGCGCCATGACACAGGCTGCCTCTGATTCGCTGCTCTGGATCAAATCGGAGCTCGATAACACCTTTACCCAGGCTCGCCATGGACTGGAAGCCTATGTGGAGGATGAGCAGCAGGATGGTCTTGAGAATTGCTTGCGTGCATTGCGCCAGGCGCATGGCACCCTGCGCATGGTCGAGGTGTATGGTGCCGCCATGCTGGCCGAGGAGATGGAAGCCCTGGGGCGTGCCATCGCGGAAGGGTCGGTCAAGGATGGCGACGGTGCCCTGGAGGTCCTCAGCCGTGGTCTGCTCCAGCTGCCCGACTACCTCGAGCGGGTCGTGGGTGGCCAGCCGGATGTGCCCCTCGCACTGCTCTCCCTGATCAATGACATGCGGGCTTCGCGGGGGCGTCCCCTGCTCAGCGAGAGTGCCATTTTTGCCAAGGACATCGGTGGCCGACGCCTGTCGGAGAAGGTCGCCCGCCCCGGTGCCGCGGTAGGCGACAGTCAGCAGCTTGCCCAGAAACTTCGCGGCAAGTTCCAGAAGGCTCTGCTGGGCTGGTACCGCGAACCCACGGCCGGCAAGTACCTCAAGGCCCTGGCCAAGATTGCCGAAAAGCTTGAAGAGGCCTCCGAGTCACCGCCGGTATTCCAGCTCTGGTGGGTGGTCGGTGGTGCTCTGGAGGCGCTGGCCCACGGTGGCCTGGAAGCCGATGTGAGCTTCAAGCAGCTGATGGGCCGCGTGGATCGTGAGATCAAGCGGCTGGCCGACCAGGGCGAGGACATCATCCAGTCCGATCCGCCTGAAGAACTCATCAACAACCTCCTTTACTACATCGCCCGCGCCACGGCGGGCGGTGATCGGGTGCGTGGCATTCGCGACAGCTTTGGTCTGGACGAGCTGTTGCCGGATGAGGAACGCCTGCGTTCGGTGGAGGATGCACTGGCCGGGCCCAACGCCGCCCTGATGCAGACCGTCTCCACGGCGGTGAAGGAAGACCTGGCACGAGTCAAGGACACCCTGGACATCCACGTCCGTACCGGACAGACGGATTCCAGTGAACTTGGCCCGCTGGCAGACCTGTTGCGCAAGGTGTCGGACACCCTGGGCATGCTCGGCCTTGATCACCTCAAGGAACGGGTGGCCAATGAGCGGGACAATCTGCAGCAGATGGCCCAGTCCCAGGCCGCAATCGACGACAACAGCCTGATGCAGACCGCCAGTGCGCTGCTGGAGGTCGAGCAACGTCTGGATCGCCAGATGGCCGGCGTGGCCACTGGCCGTGGTGACGACGACGGCGCCGACCAGGAAGTGTCCGGGGCAGTCATCCGGGAATGCATTGTCAACCTGGCCAAGGTCAAGGAGCGGGTGCAGGATTTCGTCAAGACACCCGAGCAGCGCGACAAGCTGGAGCCGATTCCGCAGCTGGTGCATCAGATTCGTGCCGGTCTCGGTCTGCTGGAGCTGGAACGGGCCGGGAATATCCTGCAGGCCGCTGCCCTGTTCATTCGCGACCGTATTTTCGGCAGTCAGGAAACGCCGGGGCCGGAGAGCCTTGATCGCCTGGCCGATGCCATTGTCAGCACGGAATTCTATCTGGAGACCATTCAGCAGGGCCGGGGGCGCCCCGAATCCATGCTGGACAATGCCGAACACTGCATTTCCGAGCTGGGCTATCGCCCGGGAGCATTGCCGGAGGATTCCGCCGCGGCGGCACCGTCGGATGCCGCCGGCGACGAGATCGTGCTGGAAGGTCCGCCGGACACGACGGACGAATCCATTGAGAGCGAGGCCCTGACGATGCCGGGTCTTGCCGAAGAGGAGGCAGGGCCGGAGGAGGAGACGGCACGTCCCGATGCCGGCCTGGAAGCGCAGGCCCCTGCTCCGGAGCCCGAGTCCGCGAGCAAGCCGGCCGCTCCGGCGAAGAAGAAACTGCCACCGGCCGATGAAGTGGCACCAGAGATCGTGGAGATCTTCCTCGAGGAAGCGGACGAGGAGCTCGCCTCCCTGCGCGAACAATATCCGCGCTGGCGGGACAATGCCGGTGATCAGGAGGCCCTGACTACCGTTCGCCGCTCTTTCCATACCCTGAAGGGCTCCGGGCGCATGGTCGGCGCCGAGTTCATTGGTGAATTTGCCTGGTCCTTCGAGAACCTTCTCAATCGCATCATTGATCAGACGGTGGACCCCGGACCGCCCATGGTGGCGCTGGTGGGCGATGCCATTGATGCCATTCCGGACCTGATTCGCCACCTCAAGGGTGAAGGCGACATCGAGGTGGACGCCGTCGGCCTGATGGAAAAGGCGGACGCCTACAGTCGCGGGGAACAGCCCGGTGAAGCCACGCCGGACCTGCATGCCGGCGCCCTTGAAGAGGCCGCTGCCACCGATGAAGAGCCGGAAGCGATTGAGATGCCGGCCGTTCCCGAGCCGGACGATTCCGCCGATGACGAGGCCGGGGTAGGGGAGCTCTCCTCCGAGGATCTCGACCTCAGTTTCGACGAATCCGATGACAGTGCTCTCGACGCGGCCCTGGATGAACTGGAGTGGCCGGCGGAAGAATACACCGCCGAGACCGAAGCCGGGCCGGATGCGACAGGAGTTGTCGGGGAAGCGGCGAGCGAAACGGCTGACGAGGCCGGGCTGGATCTGGAAGGTGAAGACGCCTTCGACGTCGAACCTGCCATGGATCCGGTGCTGTTCGAGATATTCCAGAAGGAAACGGATCGCCACCTGAGTACCGTCAGCGAGCAGGCCGACGCCATCAATGAAGAGCCGGTGATCAGCGCTGACCTGCTGCGCGCACTGCATACCCTGAATGGCAGTTCCCACACGGCCGACGTGGAAGAGATTCCCGCACTCATCGCACCGCTTGAGCGCCTGGCCCGGGAAATGCAGGAAGCCGACATTGCGCCGGATGCCGGTTTTGCCGACTTGCTGAGGGAGTCCGTGGCCGAAGTCCGCAAGCAGGTGGCGGGGCTGGCCACACCGGCCGGTGCGCCACAACCGGATGCCGCCCTGCTTGAACGCATCCATGAGCGTGCCCAGGCGCTGTCGGTGTCCACGGCCGTCGAGCCGGAGCCGGTTGCCGAAGACGAGAAAGTGAGCCATGCCGCCGATTCCACCGCCGCCAAGGTGGTGAGTCCGGATCGAATTCCGCTGGACGATCTGCCGGATTACGATGAGGAACTGGCCGGCGTCTTCATGGAAGAAGCGCTTGAGCTGCAGGAGGCGATGGACGAAGCGTTGCAGGAATGGCGGGTTGAGCGAGATGAGGCGGCATTGGTGGCGGCCCTTCAGCGCCATCTCCACACCCTGAAGGGCGGGGCCCGCATGTCCGGCCTCAAGCCCATGGGCGACCTCAGTCACGAGATGGAGACCGTCCTCACCAAGGCGGTGGATGGCAAGTTGCCCGTGAGCGCCGAGTTCACCAGCCTTATCCAGCGCTGCGTCGACCGGGTACACCGCATGATCGAACAGGTCGGGGCCGGCGAAGCCATCGTTGACGGTTCCGACCTGGAGGACGAGCTCAAGCGGCTCGATCGTCGGGGTGGGCGCGTCTTCGATGACGAGCCCGTCAGTGATCTCGAGCAGGAAGACGAGTGGACCCCGGAACCAGACGAAGCTCCCACCACTTCCACCCCTGTGGAGCCGACCGCCGGCGAAGCCCCTGCGGAAGAGTCGGCCCATGATCCGCTGGCTGAACATGGTGAGCGACGCAGTGCGTCCCGCGTGCAGCAGGAAGTGGTGCGTGTCCGTGCCGATTTGCTGGAAAACCTCCTCAACAATGCCGGTGAGGTCAGCATTTACCGCTCCCGGGTGGAGCAGCAGCTCTCCAACATGGACTTCCACCTCAAGGAACTGGATCAGACGGTGGATCGACTGCGCCATCAGTTCCGCGATCTGGAAATCGAGATCGAGGCGCAGGTGCGCTATCAGTGGGAGAAGGAAGAGGGGAGTGCCGACCTGGAATTCGACCCGCTGGAGCTTGATCGTTATTCCCAGCTTCAGCAGCTGTCACGGGCCCTGCAGGAGTCCGTGAGTGACCTTGTGAGTCTTCAGGGCCTGCTCAGCAACCATGCCCGCGAGGCCGAGACGCTGCTGGTGCAGCAGTCGCGTGTGAACACGGATCTGCAGGACGGGCTCATGCGCACCCGCATGCTGCCCTTCTCCCGTCATGCCCAGCGGCTGCGCCGCCTGGTGCGTCAGACCGCGGCCGAGGAAGGCAAGCAGGTGGATCTGCGCCTGATCGGTGGTGAAGGGGAAATGGATCGCCAGGTGCTGGAACGCATCATCGCACCCCTGGAGCACATGCTGCGTAACTCGGTGGTGCATGGTATTGAAACACCGGAAGAACGCGACAAGGACGGCAAGCCGGAAGAGGGCCTGATTGCCATCGAGCTTCACCGGGAAGGCTCGGAAGTGGTCATCGAGGTCATGGATGACGGGCGCGGCCTCAATGTACAGAAGATCCGGGCCCGGGCCGAGAAGATGGGTCTGGTCAAGCCGGGAGTGGAGCTGAGCGAAGCAGAGACCATCCAGTACATCCTCGAGCCCGGGTTCTCCACCGCGGATACCATTACCCAGACGGCCGGACGCGGCGTGGGCATGGATGTCGTCCACAGCGAGATCAAGCAGCTCGGTGGCAGCTTCCACATGACATCCAGTGAAGGGGTGGGGAGCCGTTTCACCATCCGCCTGCCCTATACCCTGGCCATTACCCAGGCTCTGATGGTGGATGTGGCGGACGAAGTGTTCGCCATCCCCCTGCCGTCCATCGAAGGTATCGTTCGCATTTCGAAGGACGAGATCGAACAGAAACTGGCCGATGAAGAGCCGCGTTTCCGATATGGCGGCCGCGACTATCAGCTTCAGCACCTGAGCGGCATGCTTGGATTTGGTCGTCCCAGCCTGCCGGACGACGCCAGTACCCTGCCCGTGCTGCTGGTGCGAGTCGGCGACTACGCTTCGGCTCTGGTGACTGAAGGCATGCGGGGCAGCCGCGAAGTGGTGGTGAAGTCCGTGGGCCCGCAGATTGCCAATGTGCGCGGGATTTCCGGTGCCACCATCATGGGCGATGGCAGCATTGTGCTTATTCTCGACGTGGGTGGCATGGTGCGCGGCGGCGTGCAGACCGTGACCACCGACATGGCCGAGCAGCCCGCCGCCGCCCGAGCGGATGAAACACCCACCGTCATGGTGGTGGACGATTCCATCACCGTGCGCCGCGTCACCGAACGCCTGCTCAAGCGTTATGGCCTCAAGGTGGTAACCGCGAAGGATGGTGTGGATGCGCTTGCCGAGCTGCAGGATGTCAAGCCGGACGTGATGCTGCTGGATATCGAGATGCCCCGCATGGACGGCTATGAACTGGCCACCCACATGCGCAACGATGAAGAGCTGAAATCCGTGCCCATCATCATGATCACCTCCCGAACCGGGGACAAGCACCGTAACCGGGCCTTCGAGATCGGTGTCGATCGTTATCTCGGCAAGCCCTATCAGGAAACCGAGCTGATGGAAAACATCCGTTCGCTGGTGGGTGACTTCGATCCTCAACGAACCAGCATGGGTAGCGAGTGAAGGGCCTAATGATTGATCATCGAAATGCCGGGCGGAGCTGAGAAGCGATGACAGAGCGAATCGAAGACGTCTACAGCCTGCTGGTTCCCATCAGTGGTGGCAAGCTGATCGTCCCGCGTAGTGCGGTGCGCGAAGTCATGGGTTACAGCCTGCCCCATGGCCGCCCGGACAACGCACCGGAATGGTTCATGGGCATGGTGCGCTGGGAGAAGCAGTCGGTGCCCCTGGTGTGTTTCGAGGCCGCCTGCGGGCGTGGCATTCCTGAGAGCAGCAGCCGGACGCGCATCACCTATTTTCACGCCCTCAAGGGCTGGTTGAATCCGCCAGTGATCGCGGTCATGACCCAGGGCTACCCCTATCTGGTGCGCGTCACCGAAGGGGTGCTCAGTGGTGGTGGCAAGCCGGATCTTCCCGAGCACGCCCCGGTCATCACCCAGATCCGCATGGCCAACGAGCGCCCCATCGTACCCGACCTCGAGAGTCTCGAGGAGCGCCTGCGCGAATACCTGCCCGAGCGGGAAACCGCCATGGTGGACCAGGAGGGCTGAACGTCCTCCGGCCGATCAGCGAAAGTCCCCCTGAATGGCCTGCATGACTGCCAGTGCGGCCACGCCAGCGGTTTCGGTCCGCAGGATGCGTGGGCCGAGCGTGACACCCCGAAAGCCGAGATATCGCAGCGTCGCCAGCTCTCCGTCACTCAGGCCGCCCTCTGGTCCCACCACCAGACTGGCGTGGGCCGCGAAGCCGCCATCAATCAGCTTGCCATCCCCCTGCGGATCCAGATAGAAGCCCTCGCGGTAGCTGACCGGCGGCAATTCCGCCAGCCCGCAGGCGGCTTCCAGCCGTGGCAGACAGGTTCGGCCTGATTGTTCACAGGCCGAACGGATGACACCCTGCCAGTGATCCATGCGTCTGGCGAGGCGCTTGTCGTCCAGTTTGACCACGCTTCGCTCGCAGAACACTGGCCGGATGGCACTCACCCCCAGCTCCACCGCCTTCTGCAGGGTGTAGTCCATGCGTTGCCCCCGGCTGATGCCCTGAATCAGGCAGACCGAAAGCGGTGATTCGGCCTGGCGTCCGGTCGCCGACCCGATCCTAACCTCGCCATCGGCCAGCAGTTCGCCCTCGAATTCTCCACCGACACCGTCGAGCAGGTGCAAAGGATGACCGGGTTGCAGCCGCAGAACCTTGCCAAGATGGTGCCGGGCATCTCCCGGGAGGGAGACGATGGCCCCTGGCTCAAGTGTCAGTGGGTGCAGCAGAACCCTTGGAATTCGCATGCCTCATTATTCCTGTTTCGTCGCCAGATCCACGCCTTCCAGGGCGATCTGCGCCACATGATCAATCTGTTCTTCGTTGATCACATAGGGTGGCATGAAATAGACCACATGGCCCAGTGGCCGCAGCAGAACGTCATTCTCAAGGCCGTGACGATAGACCGTCAGGCCGCGCCGCTCCTTCCAGGGGAAGGGCTTTCTTGTCGCCGGATCCTGCATCATCTCCGCAGCGAGAATCATGCCGTGCTGGCGTACCTCTCGGATGTGGGGGTGATCCGCCAGGGGGGCAAAGGCGCGGGCTGCATGATTAGCCAGCACCCGATTGCGGGCGATGACGTCATCGTCCTCGAAGATTTGCAGGGTTTCCAGGGCCACGCGGCAGGCCAGGGGGTTGCCGGTGTAGCTGTGGGAATGGAGGAAGGCGGTCAGGTTCTCATAATCATCATAGAAAGCCTGATAGACCCTGTCCGTGGTCATGACGGCGGACAGGGGGAGATAACCCGCCGTCAGGCCCTTGGACAGGCACATGAAATCCGGGCTGATGTCGGCCTGTTCACAGGCGAACAGGGTGCCGGTGCGCCCGAACCCCACGGCGATTTCATCGGCGATCAGGTGCACATCGAATTGATCACAGGCCTCGCGCAGGAGTTTCAGGTACACCGGGTGATACATGCGCATACCCCCGGCGCACTGCACCAGTGGTTCCACGATGACCGCGCTCACTTCTTCATGATGGCGCTGGAGCAGGTCCCGCATGGGTTCGAACTGGCGTCGGGAGAAGGCTTCCCAGCTTTCTCCGTCTTCCCGCTCGAAACAGTCCGGTGAGGGAGCGGTGATTGTCTCCATCAAGAGCGGCCCGTAGGTTTCCTTGTAGAGCGCCACATTACCCACCGCCAGGGCGCCCAGGGTCTCACCGTGGTAGCTGTTGGCCAGGGTGATGAAGCGTTTCTTTTCCCCCCGGCCCACATTGCGCCAGTAATGGAAGCTCATCTTCACGGCCACTTCCACCGCCGAGGAGCCGTTGTCGGCATAGAAGCAGCGTTCCAGCTTCGGCGGTGTGACTTCGATCAGTTTCTCGGCCAGCGCGACCGCCGGCTCGTGGCTGAAACCGGCCAGAATCACGTGTTCCAGCTTGTCCATCTGATCACGCAGCGCGGCGTTGATGCGGGGATTGGCATGACCGAAGAGATTCACCCACCAGGAACTGACCGCGTCGATGTAGCGATTGCCGTCAAAATCCTCCAGCCACACCCCTTCGCCCCGTTTCACGGGTACCAGGGGCAGCCATTCGTGGTCCTTCATCTGGGTGCAGGGGTGCCAAAGCGCGGCGAGGTCGCGGGCGACCAGGGAGGCATTATCGGTCATGGTGGGGCCTTTCTGTCTGCAGTCAACCGGAAGCGGGGTATTGTGGTTTACCGCTTTGCCTATCGCAAGGGCGCCATCGCTTCGTCGTGACGCGTGAATCGTGAATCGAAGGGGAGCGGTAGAGGGTGGCGGGGCGCTTTTGATACTGCGGCTTCGAAGGTGAGGTGTGAGGCGTTAGGAGTGAGGTGAAAGGCGGGGCGCCTGATGGCGCCCAACGGCCGGCCGTCGGCCGGCCTGAATCGCGCAAAGCGCGGAAGCCGAAGGCTTCGGGTTTTCTCCTCGTGCCTCACACCTCACCTTCGAAGCCGTCACACGATGAGCGCCCCCGCACCGTCTACCGCCCCCCTCCGATTCACGTCTTACGATTCACCATTCACTCGTCCCAGCTCAGCCTTTCTTCACACAAAAGCGCTGAATCAGGCCATCAATCAGATCCAGCGTCGGCTGCAGCGTCTCCGTGGCCAGAAACTCATCCGGCTGGTGGGCCTGGGCGATGTCACCGGGGCCGATGATCACCGTGTCGATGCCCAGTTCCTGCAGGAACGGCCCTTCGGTGGAAAAGGCGACGGCCTCGGGTTCGCGCCCGGTGAGTTCGGTGACGGCCTTGACGATGTCCGACTCCATGGGCGTGTTCAGCCCGCCGACACCGTCGAAAAGATCCAGGAACTCCAGTTCCAGGCCGGTATCACTCACGACCTGGCGGATTCGCTGCTGCAGGCCTGCGCGGGTTTCAGCCATGTCCTGTTCCGGCAGGGTGCGCAGGTCGTAATGGATCTCCGCCTCCGGACAGATCCGGTTCGGGTTGTCGCCGCCATGGACATGGCCCAGATTGAGCGTGGGGAAGGGCACATGAAAGGCAGGGTTGTGGTACTGCCGCGCCATTTCTTCCCGAAAGCCCATCAGCTCGCCGATGACCTTGTGCAGGCCTTCAAGGGCGTTGTTGCCGAGCGAAGGGTCACTGGAATGGCCGGATCGACCCCGCAGCCGTACCCCTTCCATGTAAATGCCCTTGTGAAGGTGCACGGGCGTCAGCCGCGTGGGTTCGCCGATGATGGCGCAGCGCGCGCGCAGACTGTGTTCGGCTACCAGTGCCTTGCCGCCGGCCATGCTGGATTCCTCGTCCGCCGTGCCCAGAATGATGATGGGTTCGGCCAGATCCTCGCCCCGGTAGCGGCTGGCGGCCTCGATGGCCAGGCCCAGGAAGGCCTTCATGTCGCAGGTGCCAAGGCCGTAATAGCGGTTGTCCTTCTCCACCAGCTTGAAGGGGTCGGTGTTCCAGCGGTTCTCATCGTAGGGCACGGTGTCGGTGTGCCCCGCCAGCACCAGTCCGCCACTGCCCTTGCCGAGGGTGGCAATGACATTGAATTTGTCCTCGCCTTCCACGGCCTGCAGGCGAACCGAAAAATCGAGTGCCTCCAGCCACTCCGCCAGCTTCTCCGAGACCTCCCGGTTGCCGGTGTCGAATTCCGGGGTGACGGCGCTCATGGAGGGGGAGGCAATCAGCTCACTGAGCATGTCCTTGAGGGTCGGGCGCATGGTTTCGGACTCCTGCCTGATATAGTGGGCGGCATGATGCAATGCCACCTTAGCGCAGGAATCCCGGTGCCGTGAACACTCTGCCTGACATCCACGACGGCCTGATGGAGGGCGCGCGCCAGTGCCCTTCGCCCAATCACGATGCGAGACCGGCGGACTGCGCACCCTCCCTGCTGGTCATTCATGGCATCAGCCTGCCACCGGGGCAATTCGGTGGGCCCTGGGTTGACGCACTGTTTCGCAATCAGCTGCCATCCGGGGAACACCCCTTTTTCCGGCAAATCGCGGGCCTGCGGGTTTCCAGCCATCTGCTGATCCGGCGCGACGGTGAGCTGGTTCAGTATGTCCCCTTTCAGCGCCGAGCCTGGCATGCGGGTGTCAGCCACCATCAGGGACGCCGTGCCTGCAATGACATTGCCATCGGCATTGAGCTTGAAGGCACGGACGAGCTGCCCTACACCGACGCCCAGTATCGCCGCCTCGGGCCGGTGGCGGCGGCCATCAGTCGCCACTATCCTGATATCAGCGCGGAAAGGGTGGTGGGCCATTGCCATATTGCGCCCGGCCGCAAGAGTGATCCGGGGCCCCATTTCCAGTGGTTCCGCCTGCGCCAGGCCATGCGGAACTGGTCGGCGAGCGGGTCGGGGGCTGGAGCGTAGCGCGGTCAGGCAGTATCCTTCACTGACATCAAAGCTGAGTACTAAGGGGGACGGTTCGATGACATTCCTTGCCATCATCGCGGCCTTGGCGCTGGAGCGTGCCCTGCACGCGGCCGACCTGGAACATTTCCGGCGCATGCAATGGTTCAGTGCCTTCCGCGACCAGCTTCTGCAGCCCCTCGCTTCAGTACCCGGCGGCAATGGCCCGCTGGGTGTCGCCGCCGTCTGCCTCCTGCCGACGGTGATGATCTGGCTGGCCGTCTGGCTGCTGGCCCAGTTCTCCGTGGTGCTCGCCTTCGCGCTGAGTGTGTTTGTGCTGCTCTATTGCCTCGGGCCCGGCGAGATTCTTGGCCAGCTCAAGCGTTATCTGGATGCCCATGACCCCTCCGCCGACGAGGGTGGTGATGCCAGTCGACTGGCCGCAGAGATCATGGAATCGGAGCAGGGGCTTTCGCCCGAGGACGACAGCCACCGCGCGGTGACCGAAGCGGCACTGGTGCGCGCCAATGATCGCCTGTTCGCGGTCATTTTCTGGTTCGTCCTTCTCGGGCCGGCCGGGGCCGTGCTCTATCGCAGCGCCGATCTTCTGCGTCGAGGCATCACCGTGCCGGGTGAGGAAGCCCGCACCGGTCTGGCCCAGCATGCCGTGATGTTCGAAGGAATTCTCGCCTGGCTGCCGGCTCGTCTGCTGGCCATCAGCTACGCCCTGACCGGCAGTTTCGAGGAAGCCATGGCCGACTGGAAGGCCTATTACGAGGAATGCACCGAACCCTTCTTCGAAACCAGCGAAGGCGTGCTCTCCTGTGCCGGCTGCGGTGCCCTGCGCATTTCCGCCGGCACGACCGAGTCCGGGTTGGCGGTGGTGCGCAGCGCCCGTGGTCTGTTGATGCGCAGTCTGGTGCTGTGGCTGGCCGTGCTGGCGATGTTGACGTTGGCGGGATTGACCTAGAGCCCCAGTGATCAGATGGCTCAACAGTCGTAGTCGTAGTCGTAATCGTAATCGGCTTTTTCAAAAGCAGCCATGAGCGACGAGCGAAAAGACAACAGCCCCGCCGTACCGGCTCTTAAGGTGTTGCTCGTAGGTCGTTTTTCCCTGCTTGTGACCTGGTAAAAGCCGATTACGAATACGATTACGATTTATTGGAATCACCCCCCGCCTGGCTGTATCCCTTTTTCCAGATCACTTCTTCGCCCTGTTCGTGGCGCACGATCACGCGGGCCAGCACGAACAGCAGATCCGAGAGGCGGTTGAGGTAGCGGGCCACTTCCGGATTGATGGCTTCCTGTTTGCTCAGGGTCCACACCACGCGCTCGGCTCGACGGCAGACCGTGCGGGCCAGATGGCAGGCCGCCGTGGCGCGTCCGCCACTGGGGAGAATGAAGTCCTCCAGCGCGGGCAGCCCGGCATTGAATCCATCCAGGGATTGCTCGAGGCGTTCGGTGTAATCGGCGGAGATCACTGTCCAGCCCGGCATGCAGAGCTCGCCGCCCAGATCGAAGAGATCATGCTGGACGCGCATCAGGCAGTGGCGGATGTCCTCCGGCAGGTCTTCCGCCAGGACCATGCCCACCACCGCATTGAGCTCGTCCGTGGTGCCGTAAGCGCTGACACGGGCATCGTCCTTGTCCACCCGGCTGCCGTCGCCCAGGCCGGTGGTCCCCTTGTCGCCGGTGCGTGTATAGATCTTGCTCAGTCGCTTGCCCATGCTGTCGTCCCGCGTTCGCTGTGGAGAAGGCCGGCAAATGGTCGTCTGGCGGTGCGGTAGTGTCAAGCACGCCACGGGTTCTTGCCTGCACAATCCGGCGGCCTCCGGTATATTGAGGTATCCATCCGCCGGGGCTGAGGAGCATGTTCCTTGAGTGATTATCAGGCTTGTCTGGACAGTGCGCGCCGGGCGGCGGAGGCGGCGGGCAGAGTCCTCCATGAGGCCTTCTCCGGGGGTGCCCGGGATGTGCGCTTCAAGGAAGACCAGACCCCCGTCACCGAAGTGGACCTTGCCGCCGAGGCGGTGATTCTGCAAACGCTGAAGAGCGACTGGCCGGAGCATGGGGTCTGGAGCGAGGAAAGCGGCCGGGATAGCCGGGATGCCGAGTTCCTCTGGCTGGTGGATCCCCTCGACGGAACACGAAGCTTCATTCGCGGCACGCCCTTCTTCTCCACGCAGATTGCCCTGATGCATCGTGGCCGGCTGGTGGCTGGTGTATCCGCTGCCCCCCTTTTTGGGGAGATGGCCTGGGCCTGTGAGGGGGGTGGCGCCTGGCTCAATGATGAGCCGATCCGTGTCAGTGACGTGGGCGGCCTGCGTGAGGCCACCCTGTCGGCCGGAAATCTCGGCAGTCTGGCGAAGGACGGCGACGCCTGGGGCCGATACGGTGATCTTCTGACCCGGGTCGAGCGCATGCGTGGTTATGGTGATTTCTGTCACTATCACTTGCTGGCCCGCGGTGCAGTGGATATCGTCGTGGAGTCGGACGTGAACATTCTTGACGTGGCAGCGCTGGCGGTGATCGTCGCCGAGGCCGGTGGCCGGGTCAGTCAGCTGGATGGGCGTCCGCTGGATCTTGAGACTCGCGATATACTGGCCAGCAACGGCCGGCTTCATAGTGCCGTGCTGCGCCAGCTTGCCTGGTCACGCTGAATTCAGCCACGATCCCGTTATCCATACCCTGAACCATTCATACGGATGTCATTAATGATGCAATTGCCCATCTTCCAGGTGGACGCCTTCGCCGATCGTGTCTTTGCCGGGAATCCGGCGGCTGTCGTGCCCCTGCCGCACTGGATTGACGCGGGCCTGATGCAGGCCATCGCCGCCGAGAACAATCTGTCGGAAACAGCCTTCATCGTGGGTGAAGGTGATCACTGGGAAATTCGCTGGTTCACGCCGAGCACTGAAGTGGATCTGTGTGGGCATGCCACCCTGGCCGCCGTCTGGGTCATTCGCCATCGCCTGAGCCAGGGTGTGGGCACCGTCCGCCTGGAGTCGGCCTCCGGTCAGCTGCGTGTGAATGTGGACGAGGAGGAGCGCCTGGTACTGGATTTTCCGGCCCGCCCGCCGGTGCCCGGGGCAGCCGAGCTCCGTGATGCGCTCACCGATGCCCTCGGGGAGGAACCGGAAGTGGTCATGACGGCCAGTGACGTACTGGCGGTCTACCGCAACCCGGCCAGCGTCACGGGCATGAACCCGGACATGACCCGCCTGGCCGGGATCGAGGCGCGCGGCGTCATTGTGACCGCCCCCGGCGATGGCAACTATGACTTCATCTCGCGCTTCTTCGGGCCGCGGGTGGGTGTGCCGGAAGATCCGGTAACCGGCTCGGCTCACTGCACGCTGGTGCCCTACTGGGCCAAGCGCCTGGAAGTCACCCGTCTGCGCGCCCGTCAGGTCTCCGCACGCGGCGGCGAGCTGGCCTGTCGCCTGGTGGGAGATCGGGTCCACATTGCCGGCCACGCCACGCTCTACATGAGTGGTGTGATCGACATCCCGGAGGTGCCGGTCGCCGCCGGCGGGGAGTGAGCCGGCTTCGCCCTGGCTCAACCCTCCCTTGAGACGGACAGGCGCATCACCGGCCAACCCCTGTCGCGAGCGATCTCGGCCAAAGCCGGGTCGGGATTGACGGCCACGGCCCTGCCCACGGCCTCTAGCAGCGGCAGATCGTTGCGTGAGTCGGAATAGAAGACCGCCTCCGTCAGGCTGGCGGTCTGTCCATCCAGCCATTCCCTCAGTCGCTGCAGCTTGCCGTCCTGAAAGCAGGGGGTTCCCGCCACCCGGCCCGTGAATTCGCCATTGCGCATTTCCGGCTCCGTGGCCAGCAGGTGATCGACCCCGAAAAGCTGGGCAATGGGTTCGGTGACAAAGCGGTTGGTGGCCGTGATGATCAGGGGCAGCTCACCGGCGGCACGATGCCGGTCGATGAGATGAAGCGATGCCGTCGGAATCCGATCCATGATCTTGCGTTCCAGGAAGTCCGCACGCCACTGCTCCAGCTGCCGACGCGGATGGGCGGCCAGTGGTTCCAGGGCAAAGGCGAGAAAGTCCATGATGTCCAGCTCTCCGGCCTTGTAGGCCTCGTAGTAACGCTGGTTCTCCCGGCGATAATGCTCGCCGTCCACCACACCCAGTTCCACCAGGTACTCGCCCCAGAGATAATCGCTATCCCCGTCCAGCAGGGTATTGTCCAGATCAAACAAAGCCAGTCGCATGTTCTAATCCTGAAATCGTAATCGTAATCGTAATCGTAATCGGCCTTTCAACCGTAGCTCGTAACCCTCGAAAAAGCCGATTACGACTACGATTACGATCACGACGACGAGCCATCGCCCGCACCCGCCATTGCTCCACGCCGCTGCCCGTGCAAGAATCAGGGACATAAGGAACCCATCGGGGTTCCCATCGATTACGGAGTCTGACCGTGATAGATCGCGACGGATTCCGGCCCAACGTCGGCATTATCCTGTGTAATGACGTGGGTCGGGTTTTCTGGGCGCGCAGGATCAACCATACAGGATGGCAGTTTCCCCAGGGGGGAATCCAGCAGGGTGAGAAGCCGCGGGATGCGCTCTACCGCGAGCTGGAAGAAGAGGTCGGTCTCGGGCCGCAACACGTGGAAGAGCTGGGGCGAACCCGTGGCTGGTTGCGGTACCGTCTGCCAAAGCGCTTCGTGCGCCGGCACCAGACGCCGGTCTGTATTGGCCAGAAGCAGATCTGGTACCTGTTGCGTCTGGTGGCCGACGAAGCCAGTGTGGATCTGCAGCTGAGCCGGCACCCGGAGTTCGACAACTGGCGCTGGGTGGACTGGTGGCAGCCCCTGGATGGTGTGGTGTTCTTCAAGCGCCGGGTGTACGAGCGCGCCCTTCAGGAGCTGGCTCCGCTGGCTTTTCCCGAGGGTGAGGCGCCGGCCCCGCCCCCCGGTGTGCGTCCGCCCCCTGTCCCTGCCCGGACCTCCCGCCGATAGCGTTGGTCGATAGCGAGCGCTTATCGGCGGAATTGTTCGGGTATCAATTAAGAACAATTCTCATTATCATGTGCATTCCCATTACCAACCCCAATTCCGGAGGTTTGCCCATGGCTTCTCGGCATCTGTTGCAGGGCGGGCTGTTGCTGCTGCTCTGTCTGGTCTTGTTTCCCCCGCCGGTCGAGGCCGATTCGGAGGAGCTGGTGGTCTACTCCGCCCGGCAGGAGCACCTGATCAAGCCCCTGTTCGACCGTTACCAGGAGAAGACCGGCGTTCGCATCCGCTACATCACCGGTGACGCCGGCCAGCTGATGCAGCGTCTCGCCGGGGAAGGCCGTCGTACCCGTGCCGACCTCTTTCTTACCGTGGACGCGGGCAATCTCTGGCAGGCGGCCGATCGCGGCCTGCTGCAGTCGCTGGATTCGGATGAGCTGCGTGACCGCATTCCGCCGCACCTGCGGGATCCCGACGGTCAGTGGTTTGGTCTCAGCCTGCGTGTGCGTACCATGGTCTATCACCCCGAGCGGGTTGAACCGGGTGAGCTGGGCAGCTATGCACAGCTGGCCGATGAGCGCTGGGCGGGCCGTCTCTGCCTGCGCACCTCCCGCAAGGTCTACAATCAGTCCCTGGTCGCCATTCTGATTGAGCAATACGGGGCCGATCGCACCGAGGAGATCGTCCGTGGCTGGGTCGACAATCTCGCCGCCGATCCCTTTTCAAACGATACCCGGGTGATGGAGGTCATCATGGCCGGGCAGTGTGATGTGGGCATCGTCAACAGCTACTATTTCGGGCGCCTGGAAGCCGCCAACCCGGACCTCCCCATCCGCCTGCACTGGGCCGACCAGGACGGCAGCGGCGTTCACGTCAATGTTTCCGGGGCCGGCGTGACCCGCCATGCCCGCAACCCGGAAGGGGCCCGCAAGCTGCTGGAATGGCTGAGTGGCGAAGAGGCCCAGTCCCTGTTCGGTGCGCTCAATCTGGAGTATCCGGCCAACCCGACCGTTCCGCCGGATCCGCAGGTGGCCCTGTGGGGCGAGTTCAAGCAGAACGATATCAATGTGCGGCAGAGCGGCGAGCGCCAGCGGGAAGCCGTGATGCTGATGGATCGAGCGGGTTACCGCTAGATTCATGTTCCGGTTTTCGTTTCGCAACGGTTGGCATCCCAGGCGCGGGCTGAGTGGCAGTGTCCTCGCCTGGCTGCTGGCCCTGCCGGTGCTGTTGCCGCTTCTGGTGGTCAGCGCCAGCCTGCTGACGGCGGAAACGGAAATCTGGGCGCATCTTCGCGCCCATGTGCTGCCCGAAGTCATCGTCAACACCCTGTGGCTGGTGCTGGGCGTCGCCGTGGGCACGGCGCTGCTTGGCACCGCGCTGGCCTGGCTGGTGGCAACCTGTGAATTTCCTGGACGCCGCCTGTTTGCCTGGGCCCTGTTGTTGCCCATGGCCGTCCCCGCCTATGTCATGGCCTTTGTTCTGATCGGGTCGCTGGAATTCGCCGGCCCCCTGCAGACCCTGATGCGTGAGCAGTGGGGGGCCGAAGCCGGTCTGCCGGCCATCCGATCACGCGGTGGTGTCATTCTCGCGCTGGTGCTGGTGCTCTATCCCTATGTCTATCTGATCGTACGCAATGCCTTCGCCACCCAGGGTGGGCGCGCCCTGGAAGTGGCCCGTTCCCTGGGTCTGGGGCCGTGGCAGGGCTTCTTCCGCGTGGCCCTGCCGCTGGCTCGCCCCTGGATCGCCGCTGGCGTGCTGCTGGCGATGATGGAAACCCTGGCCGACTTTGGCACAGTGGCGGCCTTCAATTACGAGACCTTTACCACCGCCATCTACAAGGCCTGGTATGACCTTCAGTCCATCGAGGCAGCCATGCAGTTGTCCTCGATCCTGGTCATTGTGGTGTTGCTGATTCTGGTGTTCGAGCAGTTGTCGCGCCAGAGAACCCGCTACACCCAGACCGGGGCGGCTGCCGGCCCCCGTTTTGGCCTGAAGGGTTTCCGCGCTTGGCTGGCCAGCGGTTTCTGTTTCCTGGTGTTGCTGTGTGCCTTTCTTCTGCCGGGCGGGCAGCTTCTCTGGTGGGCCTTCGATAACCTGGCTTACCTGGATGGCCGCTACCTGGGTCTGGCCGGGCGTTCCCTGGGGCTGTCGGTCATGGCCGCCGCGGTATCAATTGCCATCGGCCTGATGCTGGCCTTTGCCGTCCGGCGGGCCCCGGGCCTGGCCGCCCAGCTCGGGGCGCGCGTCGCCACCGTCGGCTACGCCGTACCAGGGCCGGTGCTGGCCGTGGGCCTGGCCTTGCCCCTGATCTGGTTCAGCGGCCTGTTGCAGGAGGGCAGCGACTGGCTGTTCGGTGAGGATCGCTTCATCATTCTGCTCCAGGGCAGCCTGCTGGGGCTGATCGTGGCCTATGTGGGTCGTTTTCTCGCCGTGGCCCACAGTCCGGTCAATGCCAGCCTGATGCGGGTGTCCAGCAACCTGGATGACGCGGCTCGCGGCATGGGGCTGGGGCCGCTTGGGCTCATTCGCAAGGTGCATCTGCCGCTGGTGCGTGGCGGCCTCATTACCGGCGCCATTCTGGTCTTTGTGGACGTGATGAAGGAAATGCCCATCACGCTGATGATGCGTCCCTTTGGCTGGGACACCCTGGCGGTGCGTATCTATGAGCTGACGGTGGAGGGGCACTGGGAGCGGGCCGCCCTGCCGGCAGTGACCCTGGTGCTGGTCGGCCTGGTGCCGGTCATTCTGCTCACCCGGCGCCTGGAAGAGGGCAGACGGCTGGCCATGCACCGGGACGTGGTCGAGGAGGACGCCCATGCTGCTTGAACTTCAGAACATTCATCTGGCCTACCACCGGCAGCCGGTGCTGAAAGGCCTGACCATGCACCTTACTCACGGACAGATCGCCTGTCTGCTGGGGCCGAGCGGCTGTGGCAAGACCACGGTGCTGCGCGTCATTGCCGGATTCGAATCGGTGGATGCGGGTGAAGTGCGGCTGGACAACCGGGTGGTCAGCCATCGCGCTTTCACCTTGCCGCCGGAACACCGAGATATCCGGATCGTTTTCCAGGATTACGCCCTGTTCCCCCATCTGGACGCCCGCGACAACGTCGCCTTCGGGCTGCGCGAGGGTCGCCGGCGCGAGCGTCGAGCCCGTGCCGAAGAGATGCTGGCGGCCGTGGGTCTGGCGGATGCCGGCCGGGCCCAGCCCCATGAGCTCTCCGGCGGGCAGCAGCAACGGGTTGCCCTGGCGCGTGCCCTGGTTTCGCGTCCACGCCTGATCCTGATGGATGAACCCTTTTCCAATCTGGACGTGGAGCTGCGTGAGCGTCTCGGCATCGAGGTGCGTGCCGTGCTGAAGGAGTTCGGCGCCACCGCGCTCATGGTCACCCACGACCAGCAGGAAGCCTTTGCCGTGGCCGACGAGGTCGGCGTCATGCACGAAGGGCGTCTGCAGCAGTGGGATCGCCCCTACAATCTCTATCATCGTCCGGCCAATCGTTTCGTTGCCGATTTCGTCGGTCAGGGCGTGCTCATACCCGGGCGGGTGACGGCTCCCGGCAAGGTCGAAATCGAGCTGGGCCGCCTGGAGGGGCGTCTGATCTCCGAGGTCAGCCCGGGTACGGACGTGGACGTGTTGCTGCGCCCCGACGATGTCATTCATGACGATGACAGCGATATGACCGCCGAGGTGCGATACAAGGTCTTCCGGGGTGCCGAAATCCTCTACACCCTGCGCCTCGACAGCGGAGTCCGGGTGCTGGCCCTGGTGCCCAGCCACCACAACCACCGAATTGGCGAGCAGATCGGCATCCGGCTGGATACCGAGCATATCGTTGCCTTTCCCCGCAACGGGAGCGAGGGCGCCTGGTGCCCCACCGAGCCGGCGGCCTGAGACGACGAGCCGTTACGGCCCTAACCAGACAGGCTCGGCAGGCACGATAGAGATTGCCTGTCGCGGAAAATGCCGGAAACATCCAGTATATTATTGAAAATGAGAATCGTTATCATTTATATTAGCGATCGCTCGGCATAGGCAACCCCGTCCGGAGGGGTCACTGACGGCCGCGGAAGTCCGGTTTCGGCGGAAACCGGGTGATTCGACAACCCCTCAAGACTGCTGGAGAGAATCGTGAAGTACCAAGCTGAACGACCCCTTGCACTGCTCCTGGCCGCGGGCCTGTTGCTGTCCGCTCCTGTCCAGGCCGAGAATGACCTTGATGCCGACATCCAGCTCGACCCGCGCGTATTCGAGCGGATCAGCATCACCGGCAGCCGCGATGCCATTCGTGAAATCCCCGGGTCGGCTCATGTCATCGGCGAGGAAGAGCTGGAACGAAGCGGCTACAGTGACCCCCATCGCATCCTGCGTTCCGTTCCCGGCGTCTACATCCACGAGGAAGAAGGTTTCGGTCTGTTCCCGCACGTCTCCATCCGCGGTTCGCGCCTTGAGCGCTCCGGCCGGATCACCGTGATGGAGGACGGTGTCCTCGCCGCTCCGGCGGCCTACAGTGCGCCGGCCGCCTATGTTTCACCCAATATGGCGCGCATGCGCCAGGTGGAAGTGCGCAAGGGCTCCAGCGCCATCCAGTATGGCCCCTACACCACCTCCGGTGCCCTCAACATGATTACCGCGCCGGTGCCCGAGGCCAGCGAGGCCAGCGCCAGCCTGATGTACGGCAGTCGTGGAGGCTACCGGCATCACGCCACCGTCGGCGGCCGCTCCGGCAATCTCGGTTGGCTGCTGGAAGCCTGGGATTCAGGCAGTGAAGGCTTCAAGGTGCTGGACGTGGCCCAGCGCCGGGACAACCGCATGCCGGATCCCGACATCGGATTTGCGCAGCGGGATCTGATGGGCAAGCTGCAGTGGCGCCCCAACGGAGGCGAGCGATTCCAGGAGATCGAGCTCATGTTCGCCACCCAGGATCGCACCATTCACGATACCTACCTCGGTCTGACCCAGGCCGATTATTCAGCAACGCCCTTTCGCCGTTATGCCGGTTCCGCGCTGGACGAAATCAATACCGAACAGGATCGGGTCTCCCTGCGTCACAGCATCGAACTGGGTGCGCGCAGCAATCTGACCACCACGCTGTACAACGCCGACTCCGCCCGCAACTGGTACAAGCTCCACGAGGTCTGGGACGGGCAGGGTACGCCCAGCTACGTCGGCATCAGCACCATCCTGGATGACCCGGATAACCACGTTGGCGAAATGGCCTGGATCCACGGTGAGGGCGGTGATGCACGCGGCAATGTCCGGGCCAATAACCGCACCTACTACTCCCGTGGTGTGCAGTCGGTCTTTGATACCATCTTCGAGGCCGGAAACTGGAACAACCAGCTCGAAGTCGGCGTCCGCTATCATCAGGACAACGAAGACCGCCTGCAGTGGCAGGACACCTATAGCATGTCCAATCGCATGATGCGCCTGGTCAGCCCCGGCAGTGAGGCCGGTGCCGAATCCGGCATCCCGGGCAGCACCACGAACCGTGTCACCGAGGCCACGGCCCTGGCCCTGCATGTGCAGAACCGCATGCGCCGCGGGAACTGGACCGTCATCCCGGGTGTGCGCTTCGAAGACATCGAGATCGAGCGCACGGATTATCAGCAGGGTGAAGATGCCACCCGGGACGTGATCAATCGCGTGCGCACCGGCAGCTACAGCGTGGTGACGCCCGGTCTGGGCGCGGTGTACCGCCACAGTGACGCCCTCAGCAGCTTCCTTGGCATTCACCGGGGCTTCTCGCCGGCGGGCGCCGATCCGGACGTGGACGAAGAGCGCTCCATCAACTATGAGACCGGCATCCGTTACCAGAACAACGGTCTCAGCCTGGAAGTGATTGGCTTTCTTACCGCCTATGACAACATGGTCGGTACCTGCACCGCAGCCAGTGGCGCCGACTGCGAGGTGGGGGATCAGTTCAACGGCGGCAAGGTGGATGTGCTCGGCCTGGAAGTGCTGGGCCGCTACGATCTTTCCCGCCTGATGGCCACCGGCCTCAACCTTCCGCTGGAAGTCGCCTATACCCGCACCAGCGCCGAATTCAAGGAATCCTTCGGCAGCGGTTTCGACGAGTGGGGTGAGGTGACCCGGGGTGACGAGCTGCCGCAGATTCCTTCCGATCAGCTGAACATCAGTCTCGCGGCCATCGCCGGTGACTGGCTGATTCGCGCCGGCGCCAATTATGTTTCCGAAACCCGGGCGACTGCGGGCTCCGGCCCCATCGCCGAAACGGATCGAATCGACGCCCGCTGGCTGTTCGACGTGTCAGGCGAGCGCCGAATCGCCGACGGGGTGCGCCTGTTCGGGAGTATCGAGAACCTGAGCGATGAGACCTATGTCGCTGCCCGCCGTCCGGCTGGCGTGCGTCCTGGCATGCCGCGCACCGTCTGGGCCGGTGTGAAGTTCGATTTCTGAGGACCTCGGGGGCGGGCCGGTGGCCCGGCCCTCGATTTTTTCTCTGACTGCAATTGACAATCATTCTCATTTGCAATTAGTATGGATCCTGAGCATCGCCCAGTGATCCCGGAGCCGCCGCCATGTATGTCTGCATCTGCAACGCCGTCAGCGACAAGGCCATCGTTCGCGCCATCGACAATGGGGCGCGCACCTTTGATGCCCTGATGGACGAGCTGGCGGTGGCCACGGCCTGTGGCAGCTGCGAAATGGCTGTCCGCCACCATCTGGCCGAGCGCCTGCACGCCCTCGGGCATGACGAGATGCTGGCCGGCGTTGCCGCCTGACTGCGCACCTTCCAACCGCCCCGCCCTCTGGTCTAGACTGACCAGTCTCCGGTACCCGCCTGCGGGTGCCTGCCCATGCAATGCGATAATTGCCCGAAGGAGACGGCCAGATGAATGGCGACGCCAAGATCATCGAGCACCTCAACACCATCCTCAAGAATGAGTTGACGGCCATCAACCAGTATTTTCTGCATGCCCGCATGCTCAAGGACTGGGGTCTGGAGCGCCTCGGCAAGAAGGAGTACGAGGAATCCATCGATGAAATGAAGCACGCCGATGAGCTGATCGAGCGAATCCTCTTCCTTGAGGGGCTGCCGAATCTCCAGGATCTGGGCAAGCTGCTGATCGGCGAGGATGTGCGCGAAATCCTTGAATGCGACCTCAAGCTCGAGCTGGCGGGTCATGGCGACCTGAAAGCCGCCGTGGCCTATGCCGAGTCCATTGGGGACTACGCCTCCCGGGATCTGTTTGCCGCCATCCTTCGTGACGAGGAAGAACATGTGGACTTTATCGAAACCCAGCTTGGCCTGATCGATCGCATGGGCCTGGAGAACTACGTGCAAAGCCAGGTGGAGTGAGCCGCGCCGCTTGCTCAGAAGGGCTTGAGCATGGCCAGCAGGACGATGCCGATCAGGCCAATCGCCGGGGCTTCATTGAACAGGCGCAGGAAGCGATCCGAATGGGGCATGCGCCCTTCACGGAACTGGCGCATGATGATCAAGCAGTGAAAGTGAAAGACCAGCAGGCCGGCTACCAGCAGCAGCTTGGCCTGCAGCCAGGCCGGCATGGGCCACCACCAGAAGGCGACCAGCAGCAGGCCGCTGAGTACCGTCAGGGCGGCGCCAATACTCATGATGACCCAGAGTCGCCACTCCATGGTCTCAAAGCGTTTCCGGCCGCCGGGGTCTTCGGTGGCCAGATGGTAGATGAACAGCCGCGGCAGATAGAAAAGGCCGGCGAACCAGGTGACCATGAATATGACGTGGAAGGCCTTGAGTGTCAGCATCGTTTCCCTGTCCTTGAATCCGGGCGTTTTCCGGGCCCGGGCTTCCGGATGTTTGCGCTTGGCCGTAAGATACCAGAGCCGCCCTTCGGCAGCTGAACCGACGACGCAACCCCCGGAGCTGTCCGTCCAATGAGTACGACCCACAGTCTGGTGGTCAAGGCCTATCGGCCCTGGCGCTATCGCATCACCATCCTGATCCTGCTGGCGCTTGCCATTGCCGCGGTCACCTATGCCTATCACCGTGGTCTGGCGGATGGCGGCTATTTTCGTGGCGAAGCCCGGGTGGAACGTGAGCGCATGGAAAGTGATCTGGCCGAGGCTGCCAGAACCGAACAGCGCTTGCGTGAGCAGGTGGCTGTCCTGGAGCGGGCGCAGGAAGTCAGCCAGGCGGCCCGGGAGAACCTGCGCCGGGATGTGGTGGGCCTGCAGGACGATATTCAGCAACTGCGCGAAGAACTGGCCTTCTACCGGGGCATTGTCAGTCCGGAAGACGGGCAGCGTGGACTGCAGGTTCAGGAATTCAGTATCACCCCTACCGGGGATCCTGGGCATTACCAGTACAGTCTGATGCTGATCCAGGCGCTCACCCATGACCGGCGGGTAGACGGACAGGCCCGAATCACCGTGCAGGGTCGCCTCGACGGTGAGCCCCATTCACTGGATCTGGCCACCCTGTCCGATCGGGATGCTCTGCATTTTTCCTTCCGGTATTTTCAGGGTTTCGATGGCGAGATTCAGCTTCCCGAGGGCTTCGAGCCGCAGGAGGTGGAGCTCAGCGTTCAGCCGTCCGGGCGCAACCGCAGTGCCATTGAGGAGCGTAGAGAATGGCCGAACGGCCAGTGAAGTCCGGATCAGCGGTCTGGCATGGTAGGCTGAGCCTGAGCGAGCCTGATAAACTGCGAATTGGGATTATCTGACACGATTGGAGGCGGTGCCGAGCATGTTTGGCAGCGGAAACAAGAGCAAGGCCAAGAGCGCGAAAATCGAGACCCTGGTGGGTCGCAACACCGAGATTACCGGTGATGTGACGTTTCAGGGCGGCATGCATGTGGACGGCACCGTGCGCGGCAATGTGAGGGCCGACGGTGACCATTGTGTGATCAGCGTCAGCCAGCATGGCGTGATTGAAGGTGACGTCAAGGTGCCCCATATTGTTCTGGACGGTACGGTCACCGGCGATGTTTATTCCAGGGAGCGCCTGGAACTGGAAGCCCATGCCAAGGTCAATGGAGATGTCTATTACAACCTGGTCGAGATGGCCGTCGGAGCCAGCGTCAACGGCAAGATGGTGCACAAGCCCGCCGAACGACCGCTGCTGCTGGAAAAGGGGCGGAGCGAATCGGCTGGCGACAAGCCCGGAGCTGCCCGGCCCGACAGCCAGGCCAATCGACAGCCCGGTGGCCAGCAGGGTCGTTTTGACCCTGGTGCCCAGCACCGTGAAGGCAAGGTTTCCGGGAGCTGAAACTCCCTGAATCGACCGGCAGCGTTGGCATGAGGGCGTGCCCGCACCGCTGGAAGGAGGCAGAGATTTCATGAGCAGCACAGAAGCATACATACCGGGTGATACATCCGCCGAAGCGGATGCGCTGATTTTCACCGATGCGGCGGCCCGCAAGGTCAGCGAGCTGATCAAGGAAGAGAGCAACGATCAGCTCAAGCTGCGGGTCTTTGTCACCGGCGGTGGCTGTTCCGGTTTCCAGTACGGTTTCACCTTCGACGAAGAAGTGGTCGACGGTGATACGGAGATCCACAAGGGCGGCGTCACGCTGCTGGTTGACCCCATGAGTGTTCAATATCTGATGGGTGCCGAGATCGACTACAGCGAGGGCCTGGAAGGGGCTCAGTTCGTGATCCGCAACCCCAATGCCAGTACCACCTGTGGCTGCGGTTCTTCATTTGCGGTATGAAGCGGTGGCGCAGGCGAAAAATTTGATTTGACTCGGGGGGTGCCAATGGCGCCCCCTTTTGCTTTATGCCGGGCTTGATTCGGAGGGGAGAGCATGGGGCCACTGGTGGAGCAGGTCAGGGAGTGGTGGCCGTTGGCGCGCGGTGAACGCCTGCTCGCGGCCATCGATCTGGGCTCGAACAGCTTTCATCTCATCGTCGCGCGCTTGCACGGCCGGGATCTGCACGTCATTGATCGCATCAAGGAAACCGTGCGACTGCGCAGCGGCCTGAGCGATGATGGTGATCTTGCGCCGGAAGCGCGCACCCGCGCCCTGTCCTGCCTGTCCCGCTTCGGTGACCGCCTCAAGGGCATGGATTCCGCTCAGGTTCGTGCCGTCGGTACCGACGCCCTGCGCCGTGCCGGTGACAGCCGGGATTTCCTTGAGGCCGCTGAGGCCGCGCTCGGCCATCCCATCGAGATCATTTCCGGCTACGAGGAAGCCCGGCTGATTTACGCCGGGGCGACACCGGATGTGAGTGAGGGCGAGGAGGCCCGTCTGGTGCTGGACATCGGTGGGGGCAGTACGGAAGTCATTCTTGGTCAGGGTGCCCGGCCAAAGCTGCTGGAATCACTCGGCATGGGCTCGGTTTCTTTGACCGAGCGTTGCTTCGACGGCGGGGAGGTGAGCCGATCTGCCATGAAGCGCGCGCTCAGGATCGCGCGGGGGGAAATCAGTGGCGTCGCGCCGGCCTATCGGCGGGTCGGCTGGGGCCGGGCCCTCGGTGCATCGGGAACCATCCGCTCGATCGCCGCCATTGCCGAAGCCCGCGGCTGGAGCGAGTCCGGCATCACCCCCGACAGTCTTGCCGCCCTGTGTGACGACCTGGTGGCGAGGGGACGCCCGGAGGCGGACGATTACCCCGAGCTGCGGCCGGATCGGGTCCCCATTCTTCCGGGTGGTACTGCCATCCTTAGTGCGGTTTTCGAAGCACTCGATATCGAATGCATGGAGATCGCGCCAGGGGCTCTGAGGGAGGGGTTACTGGAGGACATGGCCGGGCGAATACGTCATCGGGATGTGCGTGATCGCACGGTCACGGTCATGATGGGGCGTTATCGCATGGATCGCGCCCATGGGCGTGCCGTTGCAAGAACCGCCGTGGAGGCCTGGGATGCCGTTGCGGCACCCTGGGGTCTCGATCAGCGGCCGGAAACCCGCGAGTTTCTCCGCTGGGCCGCCTGCCTGCATGAAATCGGCATGGCCGTGTCCCACAGTCAGCACCACCGTCATGGGGGCTATATACTCGGCCACGCCGACATGGCGGGGTTCTCCCGCGATGATCAGTCAATGCTCTCCGTGCTTGCCCGATTACAGCGCAAGAAGCTTTCACGCCGCGTGCTTGATGAGCTGGCCCACCGGCATCGCCCCTTCGGTCTGCATCTCGCGTGCCTGCTTCGGGTGGCCATCGTCCTGCACCGGGCGCGGGACGGGATACCCAGCCTGGCCTTCAGTGCCGACCGGCCAACGGCCTGGACGCTGACACTGCCGGAAGGTTGGCTGGAGCGTCATCCCCTGCTGGCGGATGACCTTGCGGAGGAGGTTGATTTCGAAGAGGCTGCCGGCCTGCGCCTTGAGGTTTGCAGTTAAGGCACCTTTTTAGGTTCTCCGCGAAGAACCTTTTGTCAGAGGTTCCCGAAGCGGACTCAACTGCGTTCTGCCAGATCCTCAAGCAGGGAGGCCTGTGCGGTGTGTGGCTTGTTTCGGCCAGGTGTCAGCAAGCGGTATTGCCCATCGTTCTGCAGCTCCCAAACCTGGGAAGCGGGCGCATCAGCCTGGGTCATGCCTGTGACAATCTGATGAAGGGCGAGGTCAGGGCAGCCAGAGACCGCCCAGGATGCCGTCGCGGTCGGCGCCCGTGACTGCTGTCAGCGGTACCGCTTGTTGACACCAGCGCTGCTGGGCCAGCCAGGCAAAGCCGGCGCTTTCCACGTGGTCCGGGTCGAGACCGTGGACCTGGCTGCTCTCCAGCGGGACATTCCCCAGGTCATGCTGCAGCCGTGTCATCAGGGTACGGTTGTGGGTTCCGCCGCCGCAGACGATGACCCGGTCAACACGATTCGCTCGGGCAATGGCCGCTATCGGTTGAACGCTGAGTTCGACGAGCGTTGCCTGAACATCAGCGGCTCCCATCTCATTCATTGCGGCGGGTGCGTGCTGGGCCAGCCAGGCGAGATTGAAGTGTTCGGGCCCGGTGCTCTTGGGAGGCGCCTGCTGAAAATAAGGGTCGCCCAGCAAGCGTTCCAGTAATTCAGCCCGGCTCTCGCCGCTGGCCGCCCACTGGCCTTCGGGATCCCAGTTGGCGGTTTCATGATGCCTTTGGTACCAGGCGTCCAGCAGGGTGTTGGCCGGGCCGGTGTCCCAACCGACTGGGGCATGGTTCGGGCGAAGCAGGGAAACATTGGCGATACCGCCCAGATTTACCACCAGGCGACATTCCTCGGGGTGCCCGAAGAAGGCGGCATGGAAGGCAGGGGCCAGTGGCGCACCCTGCCCGCCCCGAGCCATGTCGCCGCTGCGAAAGTCAGCCACCACGGGCAGATTGCAGAGCGCTGCGAGCCGGGCGGGGTTACCAATCTGCCAGCTGAAGTGCTGATTTGGCAGGTGGCGTATGGTCTGACCGTGATTACCGATGGCGACCACGTCGGTGCCGGAAAGCGACAGGGAAGACAGCAGCTGCTGAACGGCGTCCGCGTAGCGATCGCAGAGCTGGCGCTCGGCATCGGCCAGCGTTTCCGGGGCGATCCGGCTATCCTGGCACAGCCGCACGAGGAGCCTGCGCAACTCCGGGTCGAAGGGCCGGTGATGACAGCCCAGCATCGTCGCCGAGTTGCTGCCAAAATCCACCAGGCAGGCATCCACCCCGTCCAGGCTGGTTCCGCTCATCAGGCCGATGAAGCGGTGGTTCGCCATCAGTGGCTCAGTCCGAGCGCTCGGCCAGACGTTCCCCCGGGCGTGCGATATCCAGGTGGGCGATCAGGGTGGCCGTGGTGGTCAGAAAGTCGTCTCGATACCGTTCGGGTACCGGGTCGGCGGCTGGAAAGTCGACCGTGACCGGGTTGCGGTGGACCCCGTCCACCAGGAATTCATAGTGCAGGTGCGGGCCGGTCGCCAGACCGGTCTGGCCCACGTAGCCGATGACCTCACCCTGGCGGACCCGGCTGCCTACCTGATGGCCACGTGCAAAGCGCGACATGTGTGCATACAGGGTGGAATAACGCTCACCGTGCTGAATCTGCACGGTGTTTCCCAAGCCGCCGTGACGTCCGCGCAGGGTAATCCGGCCATCCCCGGCCGCCCGGATCGGCGTGCCGGTGGGGGCGGCGTAGTCCACGCCCCGATGTGCCCGGATGCGGTTCAGAAC
>NZ_JAVDDT010000008.1:0-100000 GCF_030848495.1 Natronospira bacteriovora | reverse complement strand
GGGGAGCCGACAAACAGGCTTTGATCCGGGGATTTCCGAATGGGGAAACCCAGTCACTACGGTGACTATCATGCAGTGAATCCATAGCTGCATGAGGCAAACCCGGCGAACTGAAACATCTAAGTAGCCGGAGGAAAAGAAATCAACCGAGATTCCCTTAGTAGTGGCGAACGAACGGGGATTAGCCCTTAAGCTTTGATGTGGTTAGCGGAACGCTCTGGAAAGTGCGGCGATACAAGGTGACAGCCCTGTACGCGAAAACCTATTCAAAGTGAAATCGAGTAGGGCGGGACACGTGTTATCCTGTCTGAATATGGGGGGCCCACCCTCCAAGGCTAAATACTCCCTACCGACCGATAGTGAACCAGTACCGTGAGGGAAAGGCGAAAAGAACCCCGGAGAGGGGAGTGAAATAGAACCTGAAACCGTGTGCGTACAAGCAGTCGGAGCCCGCAAGGGTGACGGCGTACCTTTTGTATAATGGGTCAGCGAGTTACTTTTAGTGGCGAGGTTAACCGTATAGGGAAGCCGAAGGGAAACCGAGTCTTAATAGGGCGTCCAGTCGCTAGGAGTAGACCCGAAACCGAGCGATCTACCCATGGCCAGTGTGAAGGTGGGGTAATTCCCACTGGAGGCGCGAACCCACTAACGTTGAAAAGTTAGGGGATGAGCTGTGGGTAGAAGTGAAAAGCTAAACGAGCTCGGAGATAGCTGGTTCTCCCCGAAAACTATTTAGGTAGTGCCTCGTGTCTCACTCTCGGGGGTAGAGCACTGTTTCGGCTAGGGGGCCATCCCGGCTTACCAAACCGATGCAAACTCCGAATACCGAGAAGTGCAATCACGGGAGACAGACGGCGGGTGCTAAGGTCCGTCGTCGAGAGGGAAACAGCCCAGACCGCCAGCTAAGGTCCCAAAATCATGGCTCAGTGGGAAACGATGTGGGAAGGCACAGACAGCCAGGAGGTTGGCTTAGAAGCAGCCACCCTTTAAAGAAAGCGTAATAGCTCACTGGTCGAGTCGGCCTGCGCGGAAGATTCAACGGGGCTAAGCCATGTACCGAAGCTGCGGACGCATGCTTGCATGCGTGGTAGGGGAGCGTTCCGTACGCCGCTGAAGGGAGACCCGCGAGGGCTCCTGGAGGTATCGGAAGTGCGAATGCTGACATGAGTAACGATAAAGCGGGTGAAAAGCCCGCTCGCCGAAAGCCCAAGGTTTCCTGCGCAACGCTAATCGGCGCAGGGTGAGCCGGTCCCTAAGGTGAGGCCGAAAGGCGTAGCCGATGGAAAACAGGTTAATATTCCTGTGCCATGTATTACTGCGAAGGGGGGACGAAGGAGGCTAGGTCATCCGGGTGTTGGACGTCCCGGTTCAAGCGTGTAGGGAGTGTGAGTTGGCAAATCCGCTTGCACAATCCTGAGACGTGATGTCGAGGTCCTGAGTGGACCGAAGTGACTAATGCCATGCTTCCAGGAAAAGCCTCTAAGCATCAGGTAGTACGTGACCGTACCGTAAACCGACACAGGTAGGCGAGGAGAGAATCCTAAGGCGCTTGAGAGAACTCGGGTGAAGGAACTCGGCAAAATGGTACCGTAACTTCGGGAGAAGGTACGCCTCTATTAGGTGAAGGTCCTTGCGACCGGAGCCGAGGGAGGCCGCAGTGACCAGGGGGCTGCGACTGTTTACTAAAAACACAGCACTCTGCAAACACGTAAGTGGACGTATAGGGTGTGACGCCTGCCCGGTGCCGGAAGGTTAATTGATGGGGTTAGCTTCGGCGAAGCTCCTGATCGAAGCCCCGGTAAACGGCGGCCGTAACTATAACGGTCCTAAGGTAGCGAAATTCCTTGTCGGGTAAGTTCCGACCTGCACGAATGGCGTAACGATGGCCCCACTGTCTCCACCCGAGACTCAGTGAAATTGAAATCGCAGTGAAGATGCTGCGTTCCCGTGGCAAGACGGAAAGACCCCGTGAACCTTTACTACAGCTTTACACTGAATTTTGAACATGCTTGTGTAGGATAGGTGGGAGGCTTTGAAGCGGCGACGCCAGTCGTCGTGGAGCCACCCTTGAAATACCACCCTGGCATGTTTGAGGTTCTAACCCAGGCCCGTTATCCGGGTCGGGGACAGTGTATGGTGGGTAGTTTGACTGGGGCGGTCTCCTCCCAAAGAGTAACGGAGGAGTACGAAGGTACCCTCAGCGCGGTCGGAAATCGCGCAATGAGTGCAAAGGCATAAGGGTGCTTGACTGCGAGACAGACACGTCGAGCAGGTGCGAAAGCAGGTCTTAGTGATCCGGTGGTTCTATGTGGAAGGGCCATCGCTCAACGGATAAAAGGTACTCCGGGGATAACAGGCTGATTCCTCCCAAGAGTCCACATCGACGGAGGAGTTTGGCACCTCGATGTCGGCTCATCACATCCTGGGGCTGAAGCAGGTCCCAAGGGTATGGCTGTTCGCCATTTAAAGTGGTACGCGAGCTGGGTTTAGAACGTCGTGAGACAGTTCGGTCCCTATCTGCCATGGGCGTTAGAGATTTGAGGGAAGCTGCTCCTAGTACGAGAGGACCGGAGTGGACGAACCTCTGGTGTTCGGGTTGTCACGCCAGTGGCATTGCCCGGTAGCTATGTTCGGAAGGGATAACCGCTGAAAGCATCTAAGCGGGAAGCCCCTCCCAAGATGAGATCTCTCTGGACCCTTGAGGTCCCTGAAGGGCCGTTGGAGACTACAACGTTGATAGGCTGGGTGTGGAAGGTCAGTAATGGCTGAAGCTAACCAGTACTAATTGCCCGTGAGGCTTGACCATATAACACTCAAGCAACTTGAGTGCGAAAGCAGGTTGATATTCTGCTTGCGCCAATGACGATCTTCTGAATTCCCGGGCGGTGACGAGAGTCATCGCCTGCCGTGAGCCAGTTCGCCTGGCGGCCATAGCGAGTGTGAACCACCCGATTCCATTTCGAACTCGGAAGTGAAACCGCTCAGCGCCGATGGTAGTGTGGGGTTTCCCATGTGAGAGTAGGTCACCGCCAGGCTTTATATCCGACCCCGGTAGTCTTATGACTGCCGGGGTTTTTTTATGGCATGGGGAAACCCCACCCTTTTCCATGGGTGACTCTGAGAGAGGCCGTGCCCGGCAACCCTCCCTGTTGCCTCGTCCAGTCCGGCCATCCCTGGCCGGCCGCTCACGTCGGCTGCGAAATGCCACCGGCATTTCGATCCTCGTTCGCCCCCATGCTCGCGTAGGTCACCGCCAGGCTTTATATCCGACCCCGGTGGTCTTGTGACTGCCGGGGTTTTTTTATGGCATGGGGAAACCCCACCCTTTTCCATGGGTGACTCTGAGAGAGGCCGTGCCCGGCAACCCTCCCTGGTGCGTCGTCCAGTCCGGCCATCCCTGGCCGGTCGCTCACGTCGGCTGCGAAATGCCACCGGCATTTCGATCCTCGTTCGCCCCCATGCTCGCGTAGGTCACCGCCAGGCTTTATATCGGACCCCGGTAGTCTTAGGACTGCCGGGGTTTTTTTATGGCATGGGGAAGCCCCACCCTTTTGCATTGTCGGTTGTGACCGTGCTCGTAGCTGCCCCTTCTCACCGGGCGTCATTGCAGGTAGCGATCAATCCTCTCTCAGGATTTAGCGACCGACCGGCTTTCGGGTAGAATAGGGTCACGAATACCGACCCTCCAGGATGCCTTATGACAACGGAAAATCAGTGCACGGATTCTGTGATCATGATCCGGCCCGCGAGCTTTACCTCCAATCCGGAGACCGCGAAAAGCAACAGCTTCCAGGCCGGTATCGATGAGCAGGATGCTGAGGAGGTAAAGCGCCGTGCGCGGGATGAGTTCGATGGGCTCAAGGCTGCCCTCGAAGCGGCCGGCGTCGAGGTGCTGGTCTTCGAGGATACACCGGATCCGGTCACCCCGGACGCGCTTTTCCCCAACAACTGGCTGAGTACCCACGCGGACGGCTCGGCCATTCTTTATCCCATGGCGGCGCCCAGTCGGCGCGCCGAGCGTCGGCAGGACATCCTGGAGGCGCTGAAAAGCAAGCATCACCGTCAGGTGACGACTGTCCATGACCTTTCTTCCAGCGAGGATCGGGCGCGCTTTCTTGAAGGCACCGGGAGCCTGGTACTGGATCGTCGGAACCACGTCGCCTATGCCTGTCTCTCCTCACGAACCAATCCGGCCCTTTTCCACGACTGGTGCGAGCGCTTCGATTATGAACCGGAAGCCTTCACCGCCGTCAGCGGCGGAAAGGAGATCTACCACACGAACGTGATGATGTGCGTGGGGGATACCTTTGCGGTCATTTGTGACGAGGCAATTCCGGATGAGCAGGAGCGAATCCGCGTGTTGTCGCGCCTGGAACGTAGCGGCCATGAGCTCGTACCCATTTCAACAGCCCAGATGAATCAGTTCGCCGGCAATATGCTGCAGCTGCTGAGCCGGGATGGAAAGCCCATACTGGCCATGTCGGCGCAGGCAAGAAACAGCCTTGATGACAGCCAGATAGCTAAACTTGAGCGACACGTGCGCCTGGTGAGCAGTGACATCAGCACCATCGAGAAATACGCCGGTGGCAGCGTGCGCTGCATGCTCGCGGAAAACTTCCTGCCCCGCCAGGGCAGCTGAGGATGGGAACGAACAATGTCTGAGGAGTTGTGCCTGCAGGAACGCTACGCCCCCCACAACGCCTGTTATGGCTGTGGGCCGGCCAATGACAAGGGCTTGCGGGTACGATCCTTCCCCAAGGGAGAGGAGGTCGTTGCCAGCTGGCGGCCCGAGCCCCATCATGAGGCGTTTCCGGGGGTGCTGAACGGTGGAATCATCGGTTCCATTCTGGACTGCCATTGCAACTGGACCGCCGCCTGGCACCTGATGAATGTGCGAGGCGAAGAAACACCCCCCTGCACCGTCACCATGGACTACCAGATCAAGCTGCGGCGCCCGACGCCCACCGATCAGCCCTTGCGTCTGGTGGCCCGGGTGGTGGCTTGCGAAGGTGATGTGGTGACCGTGGAGGGTGAACTTTATGCCGGGGAGAAGCTCTGCGATACCTGCCACGGACGTTTCATGGCGGTGAAGCCCGGTCATCCGGCCTACCACCGCTGGTAGGCGATCATCACTCTCACCTTGCCCGCCAAACCGATCAAAGGGCATGGAAGTAAACCCGATTCCGGGCCTTCCATGCTTTCTCGCCCCGACTACTGCCCGCTTTTTCCCGCTCCGTTCGTCAGAAAGCTTATGTTCAATCCGCTTGGGCCTCTGAAACTGTGACGCAGTTCACAGTTTTCCAGCAAATATCCATCTACTTTCGAGTGATCGTCCAGGATGTGGCGAAAATATCGGGGGGGAACCGATAGCAGCATCCTTTTGGAGGTTACTGTGTCTCATATTCGCAACAGCAGTACTGGTGCCCTGGCCGCGGCCATTATCGCGGGCGCCTTCAGCGCTTCCGCCGCGGCGGAAGGCAACGAACGTGTGTGGGTGGTTTTCGACCAGGGTCATAAAGGCAGCGTGCAGCGCGCCCTGAATGCCCAGGGTGGCGAGATCCACTATCAGTTCGACGACCTCAACGCCTTCGCGGTCAGCCTGCCCAGCCAGGCCATCAACGGTCTTCGCAACAACCCGCATGTGGCCTACGTGGAAAAAGACCCGCGCCGGGAGCTCATGTCCACGCAGGTCAGCCCCTATGGCATCGCCATGGTCCAGGCGGACCAGGTCGCCGATGGTGCCGCCAGTGAGATGACGGTCTGTGTCATCGATTCCGGCTACGATATCAACCATGAAGATCTGCCCTCGGGGGGCAACGTCACCGGAACCAACGATTCCGGCACCGGCAACTGGTACCAGGACGGCTCCGGCCATGGCACCCACGTCGCCGGCACCATCGCCGCCCTCAACAACGATGTGGGCGTGGTGGGTGTCCTGCCTTCCGGCAACCTGAATCTGCATATCGTCAAGGTCTTCAATGACAGCGGTTCCTGGGGGTACTCCTCGGATCTGGTTCATGCCCTGAACGTTTGTGAAGACGCCGGTTCCAATGTCGTCAACATGAGCCTGGGTGGCAGTTTCTCCAGCAATTCCGAAGCCAATGCCTTCGCCGCCGCGCATGACCGTGGTGTCCTGTCCATTGCGGCTGCGGGCAACGATGGCAATACACGCAAGAGCTATCCGGCTTCCTACGATGCCGTGGTCTCCGTGGCTGCCATCGATGAAAACATGGAGCTGGCCAGCTTCTCCCAGCGCAATGACCAGGTCGAACTGTCCGCGCCAGGCGTGGCCGTTCGCTCCACCGTGCCCATGGGCACCGGCAACGAGGAAACCTTCACCCTCTCCGGTGATGCGTTCTCCGCCATCGCCATGGACGGTTCCCCGGACGCCCAGGGCCAGGGTTCCCTCATGGACTGTGGTCTGGGTACCTCCACCTGTAACGCCCAGGGTCAGGTCTGCCTGATCGAGCGCGGCCAGATCAGCTTCGCCGAAAAGGTTCAGGCCTGTGAGGCCGGCGGCGGCGTGGGTGCCGTGATCTACAACAACGAATCCGGCGCCCTCCAGGGTACCCTTGGTGATGTGGTCACGGGCATTCCGTCTGTTGGTATCAGCCAGGCCGATGGCCTTGCTGCCCTGGATCGACTGGGTGAAACCGCATTTGTGGCGACCGGCGTGGGCAACTATGCCAGCTGGAATGGCACCTCCATGGCCAGCCCTCATGTAGCCGGTGTCGCTGCCCTGGTCTGGAGCCATCACCTGAGCTGCAGCAACCAGGAAATCCGTGACGCCCTGGCGGCTACCGCCCTGGATCTGGGTAGTGCCGGCCGTAACAACGAGTTCGGCTACGGTCTTGTCCAGGCCCGCGATGCCGTCGACTATCTGTCCGCCAACGGCTGTGCCGGCGGTGGCGATGATGGCGGTGATGACGGCAACGGCGGCGACGATGGAAATGGCGGCGACGACGATGACGGCGATGATGGCGACAACGGCGGTGATGATGGCAACGGTGATGACGGTGATGCCGATTCCATCGAGCTGAGTGCTGTTGGCTACAAGGTTCAGGGCCGTCACCGCGCGGACCTGAGCTGGAGCGGCGCCGAGTCCAGCATGGTTGACGTGCTGCGCAACGCCGGCGTCGAGGCCACTGTCAGCAACACCGGCGAGTGGACCTGGACCAGCAATATCCGTGGCGGTGCCTGCCACACCTTCCAGGTGTGTGACACCGACTCCGGTGAGTGCTCCAACGAAGTGACTGTCTGCCCCTGAGGTAGCTGTATCACAGCTTGATGAAACTGGAGCGGCCCGCATTGCGGGCCGTTTCCTTTTTCCGGCTGATTCATGAAGTCGGCCGTAAAATCCGGTAGAATTCCTGCTTCATTTATCCCGATTCAGAGCGCCTGAACCAACAGGAACGGAAGAAAACATGGCCAAAGCCACCCGCATCCTCATGTGCCCGCCCGACCATTTTCACGTCAACTATGCCATCAACCCCTGGATGAAGGGGAACGAGGATCAGGTCTCCCAGGAGAAGGCCATGCAGCAATGGCGTGCTCTGAGGGATCTGGTAGCCCGGTTTGCCGAGGTGGTGGAGATGGAGCCGCGGCAAGGAGTGCCGGACATGGTCTTCACCGCCAATGCCGGTACGGTGGCCGGCAAGCGGGCCGTGGTGTCCAGCTTCGCCCACAAGGAACGCCAGCCGGAAGAACAGTATTTTGCGGACTGGTTCCGCTCCAATGGCTATGAAGTGGGCGAGCTGCCCAAAGGTGTCCTTTACGAGGGCGCCGGTGACTCCCTCTTCGATCGCGCCGGTGGATGGCTTTGGGCGGGCTCAGGTTTCCGCAGTGATGTTGAGGCGCAGGAATTCCTCGCGGATTTCCTTGATGTGGAAGTGCTGGGCCTCAAATTGGTGGATGAGCGTTTCTATCACATCGATACCTGCTTTTGCCCACTCAGCGGCGGTTATCTGATGTACTACCCGGACGCCTACGACGTCAATTCCAACCGATTGATCGAAGAGCGGGTACCCGCCGAGAAGCGAATCATCGTTCAGGAAGCCGAGGCCGCTGTATTCTCCTGCAACGCCATCAATGTCGGCCAGGACATCATCATGCATGAATGTTCAGAGAGACTTCGGGGTGAGCTGGAGAAGGCCGGCTTCCGGGTCCATACCACGCCCCTGACCGAGTTTCTCAAGGCAGGCGGCTCGGCAAAATGCCTCAGCCTGAAGCTCGATGAGCCGGAGCCAGTGGCTCGGTAAGAAGGTTCAAACGACACTTGGAATTTCATGGTCATAAAACAGGCCGGCGCGCATTCACGTGCCGGCCCTACCTAGCAGAGGAAGCTGACTCCACCCGGAATGACGCCGATTTCCAGCCGCCGGGCCTGACGATAAATGACCTCGCCGTCGGCGTGAACACAGGCAGGTTCCGGCAACAGCACAGTGGCACGCCGGGTCAGCCAATGCTTGTAGCCCGGCATGTCGGCGATCTCGCCGTTGCTGACCTTGGGTGCCAGCTTGATGATCTGGCGCGCTGACAAGCGGGGCGTCATGACCAGGTCGAGCTTTCCGTCATCGATGTCCGCGCCTGGCGCCAGCTCGAATCGGCCGCCCTCGAAGCTGCCATTGGCGAGCACCATCAGGGTGATTTCCTGCTCTTCCCTCCCCTGATCGTGGATCACGGTGACCCGAGTTCGTCGGCGGAGCAGAAGAGACTGCGCCAGGGCCGCAACATAGGCGGTATCACCCGGCAGCCAGCGCCTGTGCTTCGCAATATCCGCAATCTGCGCATCCAGGCCGATGCCGAGGGTGTTGATGAAGAAAATGTCATTGCACTGACCCACATCTATCCGGCGACGGGTGCCCAGAACCAGGCGGTCACAGGCATCCGGCCATGCCAGGGGAATGCCCAGGCTCTTGGCAAAATCATTGCCGGTTCCAATGGGTATGAGTGCCAGTTCCGGCATTGGGCCATCCGCCTGCATGCAGCCGTTTATGGCCTCAAACAGGGTGCCGTCACCGCCGGCAACGACCAGCGTACGGCAGCCATCTTCGGCAAGATCGCGGCTGAGCCCGACACCCTGACCCGGGCCTTCCGTACGGTGTACGTTCACCTCCAGGCCCAGGGCCCGGATATGTTGCAGCAGGTCTCCCTCCAGCCTGCCGGCTCGTCCGCCGCCGGCCGATGGATTGAGAAACAGGTCCAGTTTGCTCACTTGATTCCCCCAGACGACTATTTCTGCGCATCCACTTGATGGTCGTGTGGATGCCGGAAAGGCGGGCCGTGATGCACGTGGA
The DNA here is from genome assembly GCF_030848495.1 of Natronospira bacteriovora. Classification (NCBI taxonomy): domain Bacteria; kingdom Pseudomonadati; phylum Pseudomonadota; class Gammaproteobacteria; order Natronospirales; family Natronospiraceae; genus Natronospira; species Natronospira bacteriovora. The sequence goes on along the minus strand of NZ_JAVDDT010000008.1, from coordinate 90,704 downwards.
TGGGTATCGGCCCGCCTTTGATAGTGCCTGAATCTGAGGGAAAATCCAGTCGGCTCCTTTCGCGGTGCTTCACAGGCTGACGATCGGGGTCGTCAACTCCCTTTCCGCCAGCCACCCCGGGCGGGGCTGAGGGGCGGCGTAGGGCGATGTAAGGCGGTTGTGAATGCTGTTGTAGACGAAAAAGGCATTGCTCCGAGGCTGGGGCGTAATATTGCCGTTTGACCCGTGCAGGGTGTTGCATTCAAAGAACAACACGGATCCGGCTGGCCCTTCCGGGCAGCGAATACCGTGCGTCTCAACCAGATGAGCGAGGGTGACTTCATCCGGTACCCCGGTGGTCTGTTTCTGCAGCGAAGAAAGGTGGTTGTTGTCCGGCGTACTCCCCTGACAGGGGATGAATTGATGGTGCGAGCCCGGAATCAGCATCAGGCCGCCGTTGCAGGCGTTGTTGTCGGTAAACAGAACGGAACAGCTTACCGCCCGCATGCGCGGCATTCCGTCTTCCGAGTGCCAGGTCTCGAAATCGGAGTGCCAGTAGAACTCCCGTCCACGGAAACCCGGCTTGTAATTGATCCGGCTCTGATGGATATACACGCCTGAGCCCAGAAGCTGGCGTGCAATTGCCAGCAGGCGAGGGTCCCGGCAGAGTCGACCAAGAGGGCTCTGGTGCCGGTGAATGGCAAACACGGACCGAATGCTTTGACTGTCTGCTTCGGTGATAACCTCAGGGCGTTCCCTGTTGTCCGGACGTGCGTCCAGACGGTTCAATTCATTGCGAAGCATCGAGATTTCGCTGGGCGAAAACAGACCGGGCATGAACAGAAAGCCATCCTGTTCGTATTGGGTCAATTGCCTGTTGTCGAGAGGGCCGTCGTGCTGACCACCGTAGACCACGGGGTCCAGCCTGGGAAATGGGGTTTGCGGCGATGTGCGACGGCTGGGGTAGGGATCCAATCGTGTGCAAGTCTGCGGACCATTCTGCAAAGCCTGCACGGTTGCTGCCATAGCCAACCTCCTGATTATTTCAGTCGTTTACCTCTTGCTGTCGAAAAATGGCCCGGACGGCCGAATCGGCCGCCCGGGGTCCGGATACATGGGAATCAGTCATTGTCCACCGGATAGACGCCGTCCTCATCGTGAACCTCGCGCCCGCTGATGGGCGGGTTGAAAACGCAGACCATGCGCATGTGCGTGCCCTTGTTGGCGCGCAGATAGTGTTCGTCATTCTTGTCCAGCACATAGATCTCACCGGCCTTCACCGGCCAGACCTTGCCGTCCGCCACCGTTTCCACCTCGCCCTCACCTTCGATGAGATACACCGATTCCAGATGATTCTTGTAATGGATGTGTGTTTCGGTACCTTCCTTGATGATGGTGTCGTGCACGGAATAGCCCATGCCATCGTCTTTCAGCACCAGGCGGCGGCTGACCCAGTTGCCGCCATCCACTTCACGATCAGTACCGATGATTTCGTCCAGGGACCGTACGAACATGTTTTCTTCTCCCGTTGTTATTTCAGTGAACTTGCTGCCCAGGGCCTGCTTGTCACCGGCATCGCTTCCGGATCCATCACACTTCCGTCTGCCAGCAAGCAGGCAGCATGTGTACGCTCGGAAACTCGCCCGCAGCCGATCAGCCCGGGCCACCACCGGGGCGGTGGGCACACCGCCCCGGTGAACGGCCCAGAAGCAATAGCGGGCCGGCATGGACAGTGTTAAGGCCTCAGGCCACGTTGCGATCCGCCAGGCGCTTGGCCACGGTTCCGGCAACCTCGTCGAGGATGTCCAGACCCTTGAGAAGATCGGCTTCCTCGATGACCAGTGGCGCGAGGAACTTCACCACATTGTCATTGATGCCGGCACCCTCGATGACCAGTCCATGCTTGAACGCTTCCTCGGAAAACAGATCTGCCAGCCCGTGGTGCGGCGAAGCCAGGCCCCAGATGAAGCCCCGGCCCCTGACATGAGCCTTGAGCTCCGGGTGTGCCTTGGCGATGGCTTCGAAACGTTCACGGACAATCTCGCCCTTGCGACGAACCTCACTGGCGAAACTGTCGTCTCGCCAGAAATGTTCCAGCGCCGCCGCGGCCGTGATGAAGGCCAGATTGTGACCCCGGAAGGTACCGTTATGCTCGCCCGGACCCCAAATGTCGTGTTCGGCCTTGAGCAGAACCACCGCAAAGGGTAGGCCGTAGGCGGACAGGGATTTGGACAGGCAGATGATGTCCGGATCCACGTCCCAGCCTTCGAAACTGAAGAAGTGGCCCGTGCGGCCACAGCCGACCTGGATGTCATCGATGATGAACAGGATGCCATGCTTCTTGCAGATACGTCCCAGGCGTTCCACCCACTCCCGGCGGGCAACATTCACACCGCCCTCGGCCTGAACGGTTTCCAGGATAACGGCCGCCGGCATCTCCAGACCGCTGCCCCGATCCTCCAGGCTTTTCTCGAAGTAATCCAGCGTGTCCACGCCTTCACCGAGGTAGCCATCGAAGGGCATGGCGCTGGCATAGTTGAGCGGAACCGCCGCACTGTGCCGTTTGCCCTCATTGCCGGTCACGGCCAGCGAGCCCATGGTCATGCCGTGGAAGGCGTTGGTGAAGAAGACCATGTTGCTGCGCTTGGTTACCTTGCGCGCCAGTTTCATGGCGGCTTCCACGGCATTGGTGCCGGTCGGCCCAGGGAACTGGACACGGTATTCCATCTTGCGCGGTTCCAGCAGCACCCGGTGGAAGGTTTCCAGGAAGCGCTCCTTGGGTGCGCTGTACATGTCCAGGCTGTGAGTGATGCCACCGCGCTCGATGTACTCCAGCAGCGGCTTGCGCAGGGCCGGATGGTTATGGCCATAGTTGAGTACACCGGCGCCGGCGAAGAAGTCCAGGTACTTCTCGCCGTCGGTGTCGGTCAGCCAGGCCCCTTCCGACGTGTCCCAGGTCTTTGTGAACGTGCGGCAATAGCCGCGTACTTCTGACTCGTATTTGTCGATGGTCGGATTACTCATCAATGCCTCCGCTTCTCGGATAATGAAGATTCAGTTGATTCGGTTTTCAGGCTTCCGGCCACTCAATGGGCCCGATCCGGTAAAGATGTTCACTCTCGTGGGGCTCCGGAAAGAACTCGCTGGGAAAAAACGGCAGTTTCCGGCACTCGGTCCCGGAGCGCTTGGCAAAGGCCCGGAACAGGTTCTGGGACGGCTTGTTGCTGGGCGTCACGCTCGCTTCCAGGTAGCTGACGTTTCGGCAGGCCGGCAGCGCCATCAGGTGGCGTAGCAGGCGCAGGCCCACCCCCTTGCCGCGAACCTTCTTGCTCACACCCACCTGCCAGACAAAGACGGTGTCTTCCTGGCGCGGCGGAATGTAGGCCAGAACGAAACCCACCATTTCGCCATCACGTTCCGCCACCAGACAGGTATCCCCGAAGTGCTGGCAGAGGAGGATGTAGGCGTAGGACGGGTTCTGTTCCAGAACGCCGGCTTCGGCAACGAATGTCCACATCTCGCCGCCATCGGCAGCGGTTGCCGCTCGATAGATGATGTCCGCGTTATTCTCAGGCACCTTGGCTTCCTTCTTGTTCTGAGTGTCGGCAGTCGCCATCACGCCACCTCACGGGATTGTTTGCTGTCTTCCAGAAAACAGGAGTGCAGGGCACGCAGGGCATCGCCCACCTGTGGGGCATCCACCAGACAGGTGATGGAATGATCCCGGCTTACGCTCATGCGTACTTCGATGCCGGCCTTCTCAAGCGCCTTCTCCGCCTGCGCCACGACATCGGCGTCCTGACCGATGTTCAGACCGACACCGGAGACCGACCCCTGCTCGGTGCTGACGGCCACCTGGCCGTCGAAATCCTTGCGCAGACCGTCCGCGAAACTGTCCAGATTGGCGATGTCCTCGGTGGCGATCAGCAGATCGCGCCGATCACCATTCTCGCTGATGCTGTCCACGAAAATGTCGTTCTTGCCGATGGCCTCGAGCACGTCGTCGCCCAGCTTCTCAAGCACGTCCTTCCCGCGCAGGGAGACCCATATCAGTTCCTTGTGACAGGCCACGCCCAGTACCCGGGGGTCGCCTTCGGCATCCCGTTCATGGATAACGGTGCCCGGCGCATCATTGAAGGTGCAGCGGGCACGGACTTCCACCTGTCGCTTCCAGGCATATTCCACCGCCCGGGGGTTGAGCACCGAGGCACCGTGATGAGCCAGCTCGGTCATCTCCACGTAGCTCACCTCGGGCATGGGCCGGGCGGCATCCACGATACGCGGGTCGGCGGTGTAGACACCGTCCACGTCGGAATAGATTTCGCAGCGGTCCGCCTTGATGCCGGCGGCCACAGCTACGGCGGTGGTGTCCGAACCGCCGCGACCAAGGGTGGTCACTTCACCACGGCTGTTCATGCCCTGGTAACCGGCGACAACCACGATGCGCCCCCGTTCAATCTCCCGTTCCACCCGACCGGCCTTTACGTCCGTGATGCGGGCATTGAAATGATTGTCCGTGGTGCGAATGCCGGATTGCGGCCCGGTCAGGGAGATGCACTCCTCGCCCAGTTCCTGAATGGTCATGCTCAGGAGGGACATGGAAATGCGCTCGCCACAGGCCAGCAGCATGTCCAATTCCCGTCTTGACGGGTTCTGGGCCAGGCTGCGCGCCATGTTCAGCAGATTGTTGGTGGTCTTGCCCATGGCGGAGACCACCGCCACCACATCGTGTCCGGCGCGGCGGGTTTCCACGATACGGCGGGCAACATGTCGGATCTTGTCCTCGTCGGCGACGGAAGATCCCCCATATTTTTGAACGATGAGACTCATCGCTTCTCTCCAGCGTTGTCGTCAGAACGGGAAGTGTGTCGGTCTGCCGGCAGAAGGCTCCTTGCTTGCTGTCGAGCCGGCCGGCCCTCATGGCCTGGCAAAGGAGGGGGCGCCGGGTGCTCGCTGTCAGGCGCGGCTGTGCACATTGGGCTCCTCCCCTGATTCTTCGGAGACCGTGGCCCCGCCGATTGCCCGGGCAGCGCTGACCGGCTGCACCCGCTGGCTGTCGGCCGGCGTGGGCCAACTGGCAAGCAATGGCGCCGCATCCAATTCTTCCGCCTCCATCATGGTCACCACCTGCTGCAAGGCTTCGTTGATCTCGGCCTGCCGTTCAAGCGGCAGTTCCGCGAGGCGCTGCGTGAAGCGTTCCTGCAGGGGGAGCGGCGTCCGCTCAATCAGGGCCCGGCCGGCATCCGTGAGCGCAACCAGCACCTGGCGCTTGTCTTCCGGGCGCCGATTCCTGGTGATATAGCCGCGCTTTTCCAGTCTGTCCAGAATGCCGCTGATGGTGGCCGGACTCAGCGAAATCTCCCGTGCCAGGTGGCCGGGTGTCATGCCGCCGGAGCGGGCCAGCTGGCGCAGACACACCAGCTGCGGGCCGGTCAGGTTGTGCCGAACGGACAACTGTCGGCTGTACAGGTCCACGGCCCGGATCACCCGGCGCAGTGCGCGCAGGATGCTTTCGTCAAAAGCCGTTTCGGTGTTGTCGGGGCGGGTATCCACGGTAATTTCCGTCAAGATGTTTTGCGTGCGAAATATTATAGCGCGAAATATTCGTGATGAAAAGAAATCGGGCTGAAAGCAGTGAACGATGGCCCTCCCGGGCTGGTAGACTGCGCCCAGACCAAGTCAGACAGGGGACAGGCAGATGATTGAGCTGTTAATCAAGGTATTGCTGGCCTATCTGGTGGGCTCCGTGATGGGTGGCCTGTGGCTGCGCTTCATGGTGGGCGGCGCCGACATTCGCCAGGAAGGCAGCGGCAACGCCGGGGCTACCAACGCCCTGCGCGCCCGTGGCAAGGGTTTTGCCGCGGCGGTCGCGCTGGTGGATGTGATCAAGGGTGTGTTGGCGGTGGCGCTCGTGCCCATGCTGGTGATCCCGGGACTGGCCGAAGCGCCGGTTGCCACCGAGTGGGTGATGGCCCTGTGTGGCGTGGCAGCGGTCTTCGGCCATGTGTGGCCGATCTGGCATGGCTTCCGTGGGGGCAAGGGGGCGGCGACCCTGGTGGGCGTCATGCTGGTGATCTGGCCGCTGGCGCTGCTGCCGGTACTCGCCATGTGGGTTCTGATCCTGGTCACCACGGGTTATGTCGGGCTGGCCACCGTGCTGGCGGCCGTGGTGGCTCCGGTGTTCGCCCTGCTCATGGGCGAGCCCCTGTCCGGAATGCTGGTGACATTCACTGCCGCCATGGCGCTCACCATCGTGTATACCCACCGAAGCAATCTGAAGCGCCTGTTTGAAGGGAATGAACACCGTTTTGAAAAGGTCATGCTGTTCCGGCGTCGCCATGGCTGAACGGGGACACATCCATAGTGCGCTGCGTCGGCAATTGCTGGCGGTGCTGTCCGCGGGGGGGCTGCACTCCGGGCAGGCCCTGGCCGAGGCCTGCGGCGTGTCACGGGCCGCCGTGTGGAAACAGCTGGATGCGCTGGAAAGGCTGGGGCTCGGGGTGGAGCGCGTCAAGGGGCGCGGTTATCGCCTCACCCATCCCCTTGAGTTGTTCGACGAGGGCGGCATCCGGCAGGCGCTGGCGCCGGCATGGCGTGAGGCGCTGCAGCTGAACCTGCTGGAATCGGCGGATTCCACCAATGAATGGCTGGCGGTTCATGCCGATTTCGGCGGCGGCCCGGTGGCCTGCCTTGCCGAAGCCCAACCGGCCGGTCGCGGTCGTCGCGGGCGTCAGTGGACCTGCCTGTACGGTGCCGGCATCCCTCTGTCCCTCGCCTGGCGTTTCGATGTGCTGGATGCCCCGCTGAGCGGGTTGGCGCCGTCCATCGCCGTCAGCATCGTCAATGCGCTGGAATCCATGGGGGCACGTGGCCTGGCATTGAAATGGCCGAATGATGTTCTGTGTGATGCGGGCAAGCTGGCTGGAGTTCTGATTGAGCTGAAAGGTGAGCCGTCCGGGCCCTGCGACCTGCGGGTCGGCGTCGGCCTCAATTGGGCGGCTCCGACGGGGCTGGATCAGCCTGTGGCCGGTCTCGATCAGGTCTTTGACGGTCGGCGGCCGTCGCGCAGCGCGGTGGCCGGGCGTGTTCTTTCCGCCCTGTGTGACGCCCTGGAGCGCTTTCGTTGCGGGGGATTCGCCTTTTTTCGGGAGCAGTGGGCCGCGAGGGATTGTCTCGCCGGTCGTCCCGTGACCCTGTTGCTGCATGAGCGCAGCGTGAACGGTCATTGCGAGGGCGTGGATGCCGAAGGCGCTCTTTTGTTACGGGATGGCGAAGGTGAATGCCGGGCCTGGCAGGTTGGGGAGGTCTCGGCGCGACTGCGGCGGGAGGCCGGTTGATGGACTTGCTCCTGGACTGCGGCAATACGCGCCTCAAGTGGGCCTGGGTGGATGAGCAGGGCGCCATCGTGGCGCGTGGCTCGGATGCTGACTACCACCCGCCCGCCCTGAGCTGGCGGCCGGCAAGGATCGCTCTGGCTGCCGTGCGCGAGGGGGCGGCAGTCCAGGCGCTGGCCGAATGGGCGTCGTTGCAGTGTCCGGAGGCATTCCATCGCCTGCGCACCCCCAGGGCCCTGTGTGGGCTGACCATTGCCTATGAGGAGCCCGTACGCCTGGGTGTGGATCGCTGGCTGGCCATGCTCGCCGCCTGGCGTCTGATCGGCCAGCCGCAGCATCGTCCATTGCTGGTCGTCGACTGCGGAACGGCCGTGACCCTGGACCTGGTGGATGCCGACGGCGGTCATCGAGGCGGTGCCATCGTTCCCGGCCTGCGTCTGATGGCGGAAAGCCTGATCGGCGCGACCAGCGGCATACGGCCTCGCCCCGACGATCAGTCGGCCGGCTTTCCCGGCCGAGACACCGGTGCCTGCGTGCAGTCCGGTGCTCTGATGGCGGTGACCGGCGCCTTGCGCGAGGCCATTGCACACAGCGACGGGATTTGTCCGGGAGCGGCTGTCATCATGACGGGCGGCGATGCCGACGGGCTGCGTACGCCATTGGGCAATGAACGAATCGAGTGGTGGCCGGATCTGGTCTTTCAGGGGATGCGGGAGATGTTGGCATGCTGCGAGTGATCTTCCTTCTTCTCCTGGCGGTCAACCTGTTTTTCCTGGCCTGGCAGGCCTGGCTGCTACCCGAGACGGAGCCGGAGACCGTGCTGGTTACGCCCCCGGCGGATCGTGGCCTTCAGCTGGCCGAGCTTGAAACCGTGACCGAGCGTGAATCGCCGGTGGAGTCGGATTCGGTCCCCGAGGTGGTCGCTCCGTCCCGGCCATCGGCTTTTGATCCGGCTGGTTGTCTCGCCCTGGGCCCCTTCGGCGAGCGCGGCGATCTGGAGGATCACGCCCTGAGTCTGGACATCACCGCGCCCCATGTGCATGAACGCGCCCTGACGGAGATCGCCGCCTGGTGGGTCATTCTGCCGCCGGAGGCCGTCGATGATCCGGCTGCCATGGCGCGGCGGCTGGAGGAGGCCGGTGCCGGTGATTATTTCGTCATCACCAGCGGCGACGCGGTCGGCGGTGTGTCCCTGGGGCTGTTCTCCGCGCCGGAACGCGCCACCCAGCGGCAGCAGCAGATCGCCGGGCTGGGTTTCGACCCGCAAATCCGTGAGCGTGAGCGGGAAAGCACCACCTACTGGTTGCTCGTTCCCCTGGGGCTGACCATGGACCTGCCGGTGGATGGCGAGTTGCGGCTCGAGCCCTCTCTGTGCCCCGATGACAATGAATGGCTTGTGACCCGGGAGGGTGAGCCGCTAGAATAACCGCCCCGCGAACCGTGGGTCGCGGGGACGCGTTTTCCGGGCTGGCGTAGCTCAGTTGGTAGAGCAGCTGATTTGTAATCAGCAGGTCGCGGGTTCGACTCCTGTCGCCAGCTCCATTTTTCCTCTTGGGGTCACTCCGTCGCTTGACATGGTCTTGACGAATGGGTGAAAATCCCCGGCTTACGCTTGCGGAGGGGTACCCAAGCGGCCAACGGGGGCAGACTGTAAATCTGCTGGCTTTGCCTTCGGAGGTTCGAATCCTCCCCCCTCCACCAGTTTCAAGGGTGCAACCGCCGGGCATTGGCCCGGCGGTTGCGTCTGCCGACCCGGGAACGGGTCGGGGCGGTCGCGAGATCGCGCGGGTGTAGTTCAATGGTAGAACCTCAGCCTTCCAAGCTGATGATGTGGGTTCGATTCCCATCACCCGCTCCAGGTAGAGGGCTCGGGTACTGATTATTGGCTCGGCCCGGTTGTAGGCCCATGTAGCTCAGGGGTAGAGCACTCCCTTGGTAAGGGAGAGGCCGGCGGTTCAAATCCGCCCATGGGCTCCAGCTATGTGAAGGCCGCGGTGCGCCGCGGTCGGGTGGGGTAGCGCCTGGCGCTGCCCCTGTTGTTGTGACCGCCTGGTTCCAGGTGGTTCGGGTATAGGTAGTGGTCTTCACGTCGGGGAGTCACCAGGATGTCCAAGGAAAAGTTTGAAAGAACAAAGCCGCATGTAAACGTTGGAACGATTGGTCACGTTGACCATGGCAAGACGACGCTGACGGCGGCGCTGACGAAAGTGGCGGGTGCTTCCCACGGTGGCGAATTCCGCGACTACGGTGATATTGACAATGCACCGGAAGAGCGTGAGCGCGGTATTACCATTGCCACCGCGCACGTGGAGTACGAGTCGAACGCGCGTCACTACGCCCACGTTGACTGCCCGGGCCACGCTGACTACGTGAAGAACATGATCACGGGTGCGGCGCAGATGGACGGTGCGATTCTGGTGGTGAGCGCGGCCGACGGCCCCATGCCCCAGACCCGTGAGCACATTCTGCTGAGCCGTCAGGTTGGCGTGCCGGCGATTCTGGTGTTCCTGAACAAGGCGGACATGGTGGATGACGCCGAGCTTCTGGAGCTGGTGGAGATGGAAGTTCGCGAGCTTCTGAGCGAGTACGACTTCCCTGGCGACGACACCCCGATCATCACTGGTTCCGCGCTGAAGGCGCTGGAAGGTGACGAGTCCGACATCGGCATTCCGGCCATCAACAAGCTGCTGGACGCCCTGGACGAGTTCATTCCGGAGCCGGAGCGTGCCATTGACGGCACCTTCCTGATGCCGGTGGAAGACGTGTTCTCCATTTCCGGTCGCGGCACCGTGGTGACGGGCCGTATCGAGCGCGGGGTGGTGAACGTGGGTGACGAAGTGGAAATCGTGGGTATCCGCGAGACCACCAAGACCACCGTGACCGGCGTTGAGATGTTCCGCAAGCTGCTGGATCAGGGCATGGCGGGCGACAACGTGGGCGTGCTGCTGCGCGGCACCAAGCGTGACGACGTTGAGCGTGGTCAGGTTCTGTCGAAGCCGGGTTCCATTACCCCGCACACCAAGTTCGAGTGTGAGGTGTATGTGCTGAGCAAGGACGAGGGTGGTCGTCATACCCCGTTCTTCAACGGCTATCGCCCGCAGTTCTACTTCCGCACCACGGACGTGACCGGTGCCTGTGAACTGCCGAGCGGCACCGAGATGGTGATGCCGGGTGACAACGTCAAGATGACGGTGACCCTGATTGCGCCGATCGCCATGGAAGACGGTCTGCGTTTTGCGATCCGTGAAGGCGGCCGCACCGTGGGTGCCGGCGTCGTCTCCAAGATCATCGACTGATAGGCAAGAGGCGGCGGCGCTCCCGGGAGTGCCGCCGCTGGCCCGAACAGGGTTCGGGTGGGTAGTTGAATTAGGCCAGTAGCTCAATTGGCAGAGCAGCGGTCTCCAAAACCGCAGGTTGGGGGTTCGAGTCCCTCCTGGCCTGCCATATATCACGCCCGGGACCGACTGGCGCTTCATGCGACCAGTCGGCTCGTGTTTTTGGAAGGGTTGGTTTCCGAATGAACGGTAAGCCGGAAGTTCAGACAAGCGGGGCGGATACCCTCAAGCTTCTGCTCGGCGCTGCGGTTGCAGCGTCGGGTCTGGTGGCTTTTTACTACTTCTCCAACGAGCCTGCCGTGGTTCGCTGGCTGGGTCTGATTGTCCTCATGGTCATTGGTGCGCTGGTCGCGGTCCAGTCCTCCCAGGGGCATCGTCTCTGGAGTTTCGGTCGCACGTCCTGGACCGAGGTGCGCAAGGTGGTCTGGCCGAACCGTCAGGAAACCACCCAGACCACCATTGCCGTGCTGGTCATGGTGATTCTTCTGGCAATCTTCCTCTGGCTGGTGGACATGCTCCTCGCCTGGGGTGCCGGCTACATCACCAACCCGGGGGCTTGATCCATGGCGAAACGCTGGTACGTGCTGCAGGCCTATTCCGGCTTTGAGCATCAGGTGAAGCGTTCCCTGGAAGATCGGGTGCGCCACAGCGGCATGGAGGATTGCTTCGGCGAGATCCTCGTGCCCACCGAGGAAGTGGTGGAGATGCGCAGTGGCCAGAAACGTCGGAGTGAGCGCAAGTTCTTCCCCGGCTATGTGCTGGTGCAGATGGAGCTCAACGACGATACCTGGCATCTGGTCAAGAGCGTGCCGAAGATCATGGGCTTTATCGGTGGCTCCAGTGATCGCCCCTCGCCGATCAGTGACCGCGAGGCCGAGCAGATCCTGAACCGCGTGCAGGAAGGTGCCGAAAAGCCGCGCCCGAAGGTTCTGTTCGAGCCGGGCGAGATGGTGCGTGTTACCGACGGCCCCTTCACCGATTTCAATGGTGTGGTCGAAGAGGTCAATTACGAGAAGAGCCGCCTGCGCGTCTCCGTTCTCATCTTCGGTCGTTCCACGCCAGTGGAGCTGGAGTTTGGCCAGGTCGAGAAGACCTGATTCATCAGAATTGATCGGGCGGGCAGGAAGCCCGTCATCGTCACCCGGGGTCATTGGCCCCGGGTGTTTTGTCAAACCGGGGAGCCGAAAGGCGCTAGTCCGGACGAGGAGTGGTCCGGCGGTACCCAACAGGAGTACACATCATGGCCAAGAAAGTCGAAGGCTATATCAAGCTGCAGATTCCGGCCGGGCAGGCCAATCCCAGTCCGCCCGTCGGTCCTGCGCTCGGTCAGCATGGCGTCAACATCATGGAGTTCTGCAAGGCCTTCAATGCCGCTACCCAGAGCATTGAGCCCGGCCTGCCGACACCCGTCGTGATTACCGTCTACAGCGACCGCAGCTTCACCTTCATTACCAAGACGCCGCCTGCTGCCATTCTTCTCAAGAAGGCCGCCGGCATCAAGTCGGGTAGTGCGACCCCCAACACCGTCAAGGTGGGCAAGGTCACCCGCGAGCAGCTCGAAGAGATCGCCAAGACCAAGATGCCCGACCTGAACGCTTTTGATATGGATCAGGCGGTGAAGATCATCGCCGGCAGTGCCCGCAGTATGGGCCTTGACGTGGAGGGTCTCTGACATGGCGAAGCTGACCAAGCGAATGAAGCAGATCCGCGAGAAGGTCGAGCCGGGCAAGCTGTATCCGGTGGATGACGCTCTTGCGCTGATCAAGGAGCTCAGCGGTGTGAAGTTCAAGGAATCCGTTGATGTTGCCGTGAATCTCGGCGTGGATCCCCGCAAATCCGATCAGGTCGTGCGTGGTTCCACCGTGCTGCCCAACGGCACTGGCAAGTCGGTTCGTGTGGCCGTCTTTACCCAGGGTCCCAATGAGGACGCCGCCAAGGAAGCCGGTGCCGACATCGTCGGCATGGACGACCTGGCGGAAGAAGTGAAGAAGGGCAACATGGATTTTGACGTGGTGATCGCCAGCCCCGATGCCATGCGTGTGGTCGGTCAGCTGGGTCAGATTCTCGGCCCGCGTGGTCTGATGCCGAACCCCAAGGTCGGCACCGTGACCCCCGACGTGGCCACTGCCGTCAAGAATGCCAAGGCAGGTCAGGTGCGTTACCGCACTGACAAGTCGGGCATCATTCATTGCACCATCGGCAAGGTGGATTTCGATCCTGCCGCGCTGAAGGAAAACCTGAATGCTCTGCTGGCTGACCTGAACAAGGCCAAGCCCAGTGCGGCGAAGGGTATCTACATGAAGAAGGTCACCGTCTCCTCGACCATGGGTCCGGGTCTGTCGGTGGACCAGGCTTCCCTCTAAGGAAAGAGGGAAGTAGCGCTTTTGAGGTACTCGCGGTCGGCTCCGGCTTCCGCGATGCGTCAAAGACCGTGAGTGTCGCAGCTTTTCTCCTGCGGCTTAATGGCGAGTACGTCGGCTCACGCAGACGGTGTTACCCGAGTCAGGATCACCCTGGTGACGGACACCGTTGTAACGGCGAACGGTGAAGGAACACCGTTCGATTGTGAACGGTAACGTGGGATGGCTCGTTGAGCCGGAACACACAGCCAGGAGGTGAAAACCGTGGCCCTTAGTTTTGAACAGAAAAAGGCTATGGTCGCCGAGGTGAGCGAGATCGCCGCTGTTGCCCATTCGGCTGTTGCAGCGGAGTATCGTGGTCTGACCGTCGAGCAGATGAATGCCCTGCGTACCAAGGCGCGTGAAGCGGGTGTCTATCTGCGGGTGGTCAAGAACAACCTCGCGCGTCGGGCCCTTGAGGGTACCGATTTCGAATGCATGGGCGATTCCCTCGTGGGTCCCCTGCTGCTGGCGTTCTCCCAGAACGACCCCGGTTCTGCCGGTCGCGTGGTCAAGGATTTTGCCAAGGAGCATGATCTGCTCCAGGCCAAGATCGTGTCCATCGGCGGACAGGCCCTGCCGGGTTCCGAACTGGATCGCCTCGCTTCCCTGCCGACGCGCGACGAAGCGCTGGCCCAGCTGATGAGCGTCATGAAGGCGCCTGTCGAGAAGTTCGTGCGCACGCTCAACGAGCCGCACGCCAAGCTGGTCCGCACCTTCGCCGCCTATCGGGATCAGAAGCAGGCCGCCTGAGAAATCGGCATAGCCAGATCATGCGAGTGACTCTGTCGCTCGGGTAACTGAATCGTTAAAGCACTATTGGAGTACGCAAAATGGCCGTTTCGAAAGAAGATATCCTCGAGACTATTTCCAACATGACCGTGATGGAGGTCGTTGACCTGATCTCCGCCATGGAAGAGAAGTTCGGCGTGTCCGCTGCTGCTGCCGTGGCTGCTGCCCCGGCTGCCGCCGGTGGCGAAGCTGCTGCCGCTGAAGAGCAGACCGAATTCGACGTGGTTCTGAAGAGCTTCGGTTCCAACAAGGTCGCCGTCATCAAGGCCGTTCGCGGCGTGACCGGCCTGGGCCTGAAGGAAGCCAAGGAAGCTGTCGAAGGCGCTCCGACCCCGCTGAAGGAAGGCGTGGAGAAGGAAGAAGCCGAGAAGATCAAGAAGGATCTGGAAGAAGCAGGCGCCGAGGTCGAGCTCAAGTAAGTTGTTGCTCGAAACAGGCGAGACGCCTATGCAGGGTACGGGCTGGTGGCCAGGCGGCCGCCGGCCTGTCCCTGCTTTTCGCGTCCCCGGGGCATGGCTTGCACGTGCCCGGGGATGGCAAGACTGAATGCTTGCGACCTTCGCCGTTGTGGCGAGGGCGTGCCGGCGGTTCTGCCGCCATTGATTCAACGGAAGTCCGAAAGCGCTGAGGATACCCCAGATGGCCTATTCTTTCACCGAGAAGAAGCGCATCCGCAAGGATTTCGCCAAGAGTCCTGCTGTGCTGGAAGCCCCTTTCCTGCTCCAGACCCAGCTGGATTCTTTTCGTCAGTTTCTCCAGTTGGAGCGCAAAGCCGCCGATCGCCAGGAGCAGGGTCTCCAGGGCGCATTCAGGTCGGTTTTCCCGATTACCAGCTACTCGGGCAATGCTGCCCTGGAGTATGTGAATTACCGCCTCGGTGATCCCGTATTCGACGTCAACGAGTGCAAGCTGCGCGGCATGACCTACGCGGCGCCGCTGCGCGTGCTCGTTCGTCTGGTGATCTACGACAAGGATGCCCCTGCCAGCAAACCCCGCGTCAAGGACGTGCGGGAGCAGGAAGTCTACATGGGCGAAATGCCGCTCATGACCGACACCGGCACCTTCGTGATCAATGGCACCGAGCGCGTGATCGTGAATCAGCTGCACCGTTCGCCCGGTGTCTTCTTTGATCACGACAAGGGCAAGACGCATTCCTCGGGCAAGGTGCTCTATTCCGCCCGGGTCATCCCCTATCGTGGTTCCTGGCTGGACTTCGAATTCGATCCCAAGGATTCGATCTTCGTGCGCATCGACCGTCGCCGCAAGCTGCCGGCGACCATTCTGCTGCGTGCTCTGGGTTACAACGACCAGCAGATCCTGGATATCTTCTTCGAGAACAACCGTTTCGTCTTTGCCAAGGGCGAGGTAAAGCTGGACCTGGTGCCCGAGCGGCTGCGTGGTGAAACCGCGGCTTTCGATATCAAGGCCAAGGGCAAGGTGGTTGTCGAGCAGGGTCGTCGTGTAACCGCCCGCCACATCCGCGAGCTCGAGAAGGCGGGTGTGAAGTCCCTGGTCGTGCCCCAGAGTTACCTGGAAGGCAAGATTCTGGCGTCTGACGTGGTGGAGCCGGATACCGGTGAGCTGCTGGCCAAGGCCAACGACGAGCTCACCGCCGAACTGGCCGAGAAGCTGATCGAGGCCGGCGTCAAGGAAATCCAGACCCTCTACGTCAACGATCTGGATCACGGCCCCTATATTTCCAACACCCTGCGCATCGATCCCACCCGGACCCAGCTTGAGGCCCTGGTGGAGATCTATCGCATGATGCGTCCCGGTGAGCCGCCGACCAAGGACGCGGCCGAGAATCTCTTCCACAACCTGTTCTTCACCGACGACCGCTATGACCTGTCACCGGTCGGTCGCATGAAGTTCAACCGCCGCCTCATGCGTGATCAGGAGACGGGGCCGGGTGTGCTCTATGACAAGACCTATTTCGAGAGCCTCGGTACCGATGCCGCCAAGGCGCTGCTGGCGTCCCAGGGTGACGAATCCGACATCCTGGATGTACTGCGTGTTCTGATTGACATCCGCAACGGCAACGGTTCCACCGACGACATCGACCATCTGGGCAACCGTCGCGTGCGCAGCGTGGGCGAAATGGCCGAGAACGCCTTCCGCATTGGCCTGGTGCGTGTGGAGCGTGCCGTTCGCGAACGCCTGGCCCTGGCGGACTCCGAGGGGCTGATGCCCCAGGAGTTGATCAACGCCAAACCGGTGGCGGCGGCCGTGAAGGAGTTCTTCGGCTCCAGCCAGCTGTCCCAGTTCATGGATCAGAACAACCCCCTCTCCGAGGTGACGCATAAGCGCCGCGTCTCCGCTCTCGGTCCGGGTGGTCTGACCCGTGAGCGCGCCGGCTTTGAAGTCCGTGACGTGCACCCGACTCATTACGGCCGGGTTTGCCCGATTGAAACGCCGGAAGGCCCGAACATCGGTCTGATCAACTCCCTGTCCGTCTACGCCCGCACCAACCAGTACGGCTTCCTGGAGACGCCCTACCGCAAGGTGGAGAACGGCAAGGTCAGCGACAAGGTGGAATACCTGTCCGCCATCGAAGAAGGCCGTTACGTGATCGCCCAGGCCAACGCCCGTCTGGACAAGCAGAACCGTTTCGTCGACGACCTGATTTCCTGTCGTCACCAGGGCGAGTTCAGCATGTCCACGCCGGATCGCGTGGAATACATGGACGTGTCGCCGAAACAGACCGTTTCCGTGGCCGCGGCGCTGCTGCCCTTCCTGGAGCACGATGACGCCAACCGCGCCCTCATGGGTTCCAACATGCAGCGCCAGGCGGTGCCGAACCTCAAGACCCAGAAGCCGCTGGTCGGTACCGGCATGGAACGTCTGGTGGCCCGTGATTCGGGTGTCTGCGTGGTGGCCCGTCGCGGTGGCACCGTGGATTATGTGGACGCCAGCCGCATCGTGGTGCGGGTCAATGATGACGAGGCCGGTGATGATGAGGCCGGTGTCGACATCTACAACCTGACCAAGTACACCCGGTCCAACCAGAACACCTGCTACAACCAGCGTCCGCTGGTGCAGCAGGGCAATGTGATTGCCCGGGGCGACATTCTTGCCGACGGTGCCTCCACCGACATGGGTGAGCTGGCCCTGGGGCAGAATTTCCGCGTGGCCTTCATGCCCTGGCATGGTTATAACTTCGAGGATTCCATCCTCATCTCCGAGCGCGTGGTGCAGGAAGATCGTTTCACCACGGTTCACATCGAGGAACTCACCTGTGTGGCTCGGGATACCAAGCTGGGTACCGAGGAAATCACCAGTGATATTCCCAATGTGAGCGAGTCCGCCCTGGCCAAGCTGGATGAGTCCGGTATTGCGTATATCGGTGCGGAAGTGCGCTCCGGCGACATCCTCGTCGGCAAGGTCACGCCCAAGGGCGAGACCCAGCTGACGCCGGAAGAGAAGCTGCTGAGGGCAATCTTCGGGGAGAAGGCCTCGGACGTGAAGGACACTTCCCTGCGTGTGCCTTCCGGCATGGACGGCACGGTCATCGACGTGCGGGTGTTCACCCGGGATGGCGTCGAGAAGGATGAGCGTGCCCTGTCCATCGAGCAGTCCGAGCTGGAAGCGGTCCGCAAGGACATTCGTGACCGCCGCCGTATTCTCGAGAACGACATCTTCTCCCGCGTGGAGAAGCTGCTCACCGGCAAGGTGGCCGAGGGCGGTCCCAAGGGCCTGAAGGCGGGTGCCAAGATCACCGCCAGCTACCTGCAGGACGTGCCCCAGGAGAAGTGGTTCGAGATCCGCCTGCGCAACGATGACGCCAACGCCCAGCTGGAGCGCATGGCGCAGCGTCTGAAGGAGCAGAACGAGGAGTTTGATCGCTACTTCGAGGACAAGAAGCGCAAGATCACCGCGGGTGACGACCTGGCCCCGGGTGTCCTCAAGATGGTCAAGATCTATCTGGCTGTGAAGCGCCGCTTCCAGCCGGGTGACAAGATGGCCGGCCGTCACGGTAACAAGGGTGTGGTCTCCATGATCGTGCCGGTGGAAGACATGCCCTACGACGAGCGTGGCGAGCCCATTGATGTGGTGCTGTCGCCGCTGGGCGTGCCGTCTCGAATGAACATCGGCCAGATCCTGGAAACCCATCTGGGCTGGGCGGCCAAGGGTCTTGGTGAGCGCATCGGCGAAATGCTGGAGCGGCAGGCCAAGGTCAAGGAGCTGCGCGACTTCCTTGACAAGATCTACAACGCCTCCGGTCAGACGGTGGATCTCAAGAGCCTCAGTGATGAAGAGGTGCTCGAGCTGAGCCGCAACCTGGTGGACGGTGTGCCCATGGGTACGCCCGTGTTCGATGGTGCCAACGAACGTGAGATCAAGGATCTGCTCAAGCTGGCCGAGCTGCCGGAGAGTGGTCAGGCCACTCTGTACGACGGCCGCACCGGCGACAGCTTTGATCGGCCAATCACCGTTGGCTACATGTACATGCTCAAGCTGAACCATCTGGCCGACGACAAGATGCACGCCCGTTCCACCGGCCCCTACAGCCTGGTGACCCAGCAGCCGCTGGGCGGCAAGGCCCAGTTCGGTGGCCAGCGCTTCGGTGAGATGGAGGTCTGGGCCCTGGAAGCCTACGGGGCGGCCTATACCCTCCAGGAGATGCTTACCGTGAAGTCGGATGACGTGAACGGCCGGACCAAGATGTACAAGAACATCGTGGATGGTGATCACCGCATGGAGGCCGGCATGCCCGAGTCCTTCAATGTGCTGGTCAAGGAGATCCGGTCCCTTGGCATCAACATCGAACTGGAGCAGGACTGAGATCAGCGACTGATCATCGGTTCACGGATTCAGAGCTCGAGCCTGTATAGAGGCGGGAGACAGCATGAAAGATCTACTGAGACTGCTTAAGCAACAAGGTCAGGTCGAGGACTTCGATGCCATTCGCATTGCGCTGGCCTCACCCGACATGATCCGGTCCTGGTCCTATGGCGAAGTGAAGAAGCCGGAGACCATCAACTACCGGACCTTCAAGCCCGAACGTGATGGCCTGTTCTGCGCCAAGATCTTCGGGCCCGTGAAGGACTACGAGTGCCTTTGCGGCAAGTACAAGCGCCTCAAGCATCGTGGCGTGGTGTGCGAGAAGTGCGGCGTGGAAGTGACCCTGTCCAAGGTGCGTCGTGACCGCATGGCCCACATCGAACTGGCCAGCCCGGTGGCGCACATCTGGTTCCTCAAGTCGCTGCCGTCCCGCATCGGCCTGATGCTGGACATGACCCTGCGTGAAATCGAGCGGGTGCTCTATTTCGAGGCCTTCGTGGTCATCGATCCGGGCATGACCCCGCTGGAGCGCGGTCAGCTTTTGTCCGACGAGGCCTATCTGGAAGCCATTGAAGAGCACGGTGACGATTTCGATGCCCGCATGGGCGCCGAGGCCGTTGCCGAAATGCTCAAGTCCATCGATCTGGAAGCGGAAATCCGCACCCTGCGTGAAGAGATCGAGGGCACCAACTCCGAGTCCAAGATCAAGCGCCTGTCCAAGCGCCTGAAGATCATGGAGTCCTTCCACGAGTCCGGCAACAAGCCGGAGTGGATGGTGATGGAGGTGCTGCCGGTGCTGCCGCCGGATCTGCGTCCGCTGGTGCCCCTGGACGGTGGCCGTTTTGCCACCTCCGACCTGAACGATCTGTACCGTCGGGTCATCAACCGCAACAACCGCCTCAAGCGCCTGCTGGAGCTCAACGCCCCGGACATCATCGTGCGCAACGAAAAGCGCATGTTGCAGGAATCCGTGGACGCCCTGCTGGACAACGGTCGTCGTGGTCGTGCCATCACCGGCTCCAACAAGCGCCCGCTCAAGTCCCTGGCGGACATGATCAAGGGCAAGCAGGGCCGTTTCCGGCAGAACCTGCTGGGCAAGCGCGTGGACTACTCCGGTCGTTCCGTGATCGTGGTGGGTCCGACGCTCAAGCTGCATCAGTGCGGTATTCCGAAGAAGATGGCGCTTGAACTGTTCAAGCCCTTCATCTTCTCCAAGCTGCAGCTGCGGGGCATGGCCACGACCATCAAGGCCGCCAAGAAGATGGTGGAAAAGGAAGGTCCCGAGGTCTGGGACATCCTGGAAGAGGTGATTCGCGAGCATCCGGTGATGCTGAACCGCGCACCCACGCTCCACCGTCTCGGCATCCAGGCTTTCGAGCCCGTGCTGATTGAAGGCAAGGCCATCCAGCTGCATCCGCTGGTCTGTACCGCCTACAACGCCGACTTTGACGGTGACCAGATGGCCGTGCACGTGCCGCTTTCCCTGGAAGCCCAGCTGGAAGCCCGTGCCCTTATGATGGCGTCCAACAACATTCTGTCGCCGGCTTCCGGCGAGCCCATCATCAACCCGTCCCAGGACGTGGTGCTGGGCCTGTACTACATGACCCGTTCCCGGGTGAACGCCCGTGGCGAAGGCATGGTCTTCACCGATGTGGCCGAAGTCCATCGTGCCTACCACAGTGGTCAGGTGGATCTGCAGGCCAAGGTGAAGGTTCGGGTGCCGGACTACGAGCGCCAGAAGGACGGCAGTCTGGTCAAGCGCCTGCGCCTGCTGGAGACCACCGTGGGTCGTTCCCTGCTTTCCGAAGTGCTGCCCGAAGGCCTGCCCTTCGAGCTACTGAACAAGGCGCTGGACAAGAAGGCGATCTCCGCCATCATCAATGCCTGCTACCGCGAAGTGGGTCTCAAGGAGACCGTGGTCTTCGCCGACCAGGTCATGTACATCGGCTTCAGCTATGCCACCCGCGCCGGTGTTTCCATCGGTGCCGACGACATGGTGGTGCCGCCGGAGAAGGAAGAAATCCTGGCCCGCGCCGAGGCCGAGGTGAAGGAGATCGAGGACCAGTACGCCTCCGGTCTCGTCACCCAGGGCGAGCGCTACAACAAGGTGGTCGACATCTGGTCCCGCACCAACGAGCAGGTGGCCAAGGTGATGATGGATCAGCTTGGCAAGGAAGACGTGACCGATGCCGAGGGCAAGACGGTCAAGCAGGAATCCTTCAATTCCATCTACATGATGGCCGATTCCGGCGCCCGTGGTTCCGCCGCGCAGATTCGTCAGCTGGCCGGCATGCGTGGCCTGATGGCCAAGCCGGACGGCAGCATCATCGAAACGCCCATTACGGCCAACTTCCGTGAAGGCCTGAACGTGCTTCAGTACTTCATTTCCACTCACGGTGCCCGTAAGGGTCTGGCGGATACCGCTCTGAAGACCGCCAACTCCGGTTACCTGACCCGTCGCCTGGTGGATGTCTCCCAGGACATGGTCGTGGTGGACGAGGACTGTGGCACCGAGGATGGTCTGGAAATGCGTCCCATCGTTGAGGGCGGGGACGTGGTCGAGTCGCTCAAGGAGCGGGTATTGGGCCGCAACCTGGCCGCGCCGGTTTACAAGCCGGGCTCGGACGACATCCTCTTTGATCGCAACGAGATGCTCGACGAGAAGAAGGTCGAGATGCTCGAAAACATGGGTGTGGATTCCGTCCTGGTTCGTTCGCCGGTGACCTGTGACACCCGTTACGGTGTCTGCGCCAAATGCTACGGTCGTGACCTGGCCCGTGGCCATGAGGTCAACGAGGGTGAGGCCGTGGGCGTGATCGCGGCCCAGTCCATCGGTGAGCCGGGTACCCAGCTCACCATGCGGACCTTCCACATCGGTGGTGCTGCCTCTCGCTCCGTTGCCGTGAGCAACGTGGAAGTGAAGGGTGACGGTTCCGTCCGTCTCGAAAACGTCAAGTCGGTCCAGCACCGCGACGGGCATCTGGTGGCCATCTCCCGCTCCGGCGAAATCGCCGTGGCCGATGATTACGGCCGCGAGCGCGAGCGCTACAAGATTCCCTACGGTGCGGCTCTTATGGTGCAGGACGGTGCCGAGGTCAAGGCTGGCCAGATCGTGGCCGAGTGGGATCCCCACACCCACCCGATTGTCACCGAGGTGAAGGGCAAGCTGGTCTTCAGCGACTTCATCGAGGGCATGACGGTGAACCGTGAGACCGACGAAATCACCGGTCTGAGCAGCACGGTCATCATTGATCCCAAGCAGCGCAGCTCCCAGGCCAAGGATCTGCGCCCGATGATCAAGCTGGTGGACGAGAAGGGCAAGACCGTCAATATTCCGGGCACCGACATCCCCGCGGCCTATGTGCTGCCGGGCGGCGCCATCGTGAGTGTGGAAGACGGTGCCCAGGTGGACGTGGGTGATGTGCTGGCCCGTATTCCCCAGGAATCCGGCAAGACCCGTGATATCACCGGTGGTCTGCCCCGGGTGGCCGACCTGTTCGAGGCCCGCCGGCCCAAGGAGGCCTCCATCCTGGCCGAGTACACCGGCACGGTCTCCTTTGGCAAGGAGACCAAGGGCAAGAACCGCCTGGTCATCACGGACGAAGAGGGTGAGAGCCACGAGCTGCTGATCCCGAAATGGCGTCAGATCAACGTGTTCGAGGGTGAGCACGTGACCCGCGGCGAAGTGGTCGCCGACGGCGAGCCGAACCCCCACGATATCCTGCGCCTGCTGGGCTCCAAGGAGCTCACCAACTACCTGGTGCAGGAGATCCAGGACGTCTATCGCCTTCAGGGGGTGAAGATCAACGACAAGCACATTGAGGTGATCGTTCGCCAGATGCTGCGCAAGGTGGAGATCACCGAGCCGGGTGACAGCCGCTATCTGCGTGGCGAGCAGGCCGAGGAGTCCCGTGTTCTGGAGGTGAATGAAGAGCTGGAGAAGGAGGGCAAGGTTCCGGCCAAGTTCGACCGAATCCTGCTCGGCATCACCAAGGCCTCCCTGGCTACCGAGTCCTTCATCTCCGCGGCCTCCTTCCAGGAGACCACCCGGGTGCTCACCGAAGCCGCCGTGCGCGGTGCCCGTGACGACCTGCGCGGTCTGAAGGAAAACGTGATTGTGGGGCGCCTGATCCCGGCCGGATCGGGCCTGGCCTACCACAAGGATCGCCGCCGTCAGCGCCACCAGGCGGAAGACATGATGGTGGCGGAGCTGTCCGAGGCCATGACGGCGGAATCCGCCGAACAGGCCGAGGGGAGCGCCGGGGAGAGCGACGAGAACTAGGGAGTCGGGGCGTTCCTGCTTGACAGGGCTGCCCGCTCTCCTTAGAATTCCCGCCCTTAACTCGGAATTCCATGGCCCCCGCCCACGGCGGGGGTCTTTGACTCCAAACCGGTTTCGCTGTATCCGGGCCGGTTCGGAGCCGGTGAAGCCGTGACGGGAGTTGGCCGCGGGGCCAGCTTCTGCGCGGACGTTTTTGTATTTCAGCCGGGAGCCTGCAAGGCCCCGGGCAAGATACGGTCAAAGAGAGAAATCGTATGACGACCATCAACCAGCTTGTGCGCAAGCCCCGGCGTCGGCCGGTCGAGAAGAGCGACGTGCCTGCCCTGCAGGCCTCGCCGCAGAAACGCGGTGTCTGCACCCGCGTGTACACGACCACGCCGAAGAAGCCGAACTCCGCCCTGCGGAAAGTCGCCCGTGTCCGTCTCACCAATGGCTACGAAGTCAGTAGCTACATCGGTGGCGAGGGTCACAACCTTCAGGAGCACTCCGTGGTCCTGATTCGTGGCGGCCGAGTGAAGGACCTGCCGGGTGTGCGTTATCACACCGTGCGCGGTGCCCTGGACTGCGCCGGCGTCAACGATCGCCGTCAGGGTCGTTCCAAGTACGGCGCCAAGAAGCCGAAGTCCTGATCCAGCACCTAATCAAGAGAATCGGGTAACAAGTCATGCCGAGAAGAAGAGAAGTTCCGAAGCGCCAGGTCCTCCCGGATCCGAAGTTCAGCAGCGAACTGCTGGCGAAGTTCGTCAACATGGTCATGGTTGATGGCAAGAAGTCCGTCGCCGAGCGTGTGGTCTATGGCGCGCTGGATCATGTTCAGGAAAAGAAGGGTGCGGATGCCCTCGAACTGCTGGAAAAAGCGTTGGAAAACGTCCGCCCCATGGTGGAGGTGAAGTCCCGCCGCGTGGGTGGTGCCACCTATCAGGTGCCCGTGGAAGTGCGTCCGGTGCGCCAGATGGCCCTGGCCATGCGCTGGACCATCGACGCCGCCCGCGCCCGCAGTGAGAAATCCATGGATGAGCGCCTGGCCGGTGAGCTTCTTGAGGCAAGCGAGAACCGCGGTGCTGCGGTTCGCAAGCGGGAAGACGTGCATCGCATGGCAGAGGCCAACAAGGCCTTCTCCCATTTCCGCTGGTAAATTCACGAAGACTGATACGTAGAGGTTCTACCCGTGCCACGCAAGACCCCAATTGAGCGCTATCGGAATATCGGCATCATGGCGCACATCGATGCCGGTAAGACCACCACCACTGAGCGCATCCTGTTCTACACCGGCATTTCCCACAAGATCGGGGAAGTGCACGAAGGTGCTGCCGTGATGGACTGGATGGAGCAGGAGCAGGAGCGTGGTATCACCATTACCTCTGCTGCGACCACCACGTTCTGGCAGGGCATGGACCAGCAGTATGACCAGCACCGTATCAACATCATTGATACGCCCGGTCACGTGGACTTCACCATCGAGGTGGAGCGCTCCCTGCGCGTGCTGGACGGTGCGGTCGCGGTCTTCTGTGCCGTTGGCGGTGTCGAGCCCCAGTCCGAAACGGTCTGGCGTCAGGCCAACAAGTACGAAGTGCCCCGCATGGCCTTCGTCAACAAGATGGACCGTGCCGGTGCCAACTTCCTGCGCGTGGTCGAGCAGATCAAGACCCGCCTGGGTGCGACCCCTGTTCCGATTCAGCTGCCCATCGGCGCCGAAGAAGACTTCGCCGGTGTCATTGATCTCATCCGCATGAAAGCGATTTACTGGGATGAGGACAACATGGGCACCACCTACAAGGCGGACGAGATTCCCGACAACCTGAAGGCCGAGGCCGACAAGTATCGGGAGCAGATGGTCGAGGCGGCTGCCGAGGGCTCCGAAGAGCTGATGGAGAAGTACCTGGAAGGTGGCGAGCTGACCAGCGACGAGATTCGCGCTGGCCTGCGTGCCCGCACCATCAACAACGAGATCATCCTGGCCCTGTGTGGTACCGCCTTCAAGAACAAGGGCGTGCAGGCCCTGCTGGATGCCGTGATCGAGTTCATGCCCTCGCCGGTGGACGTGCCGCCCGTGGAAGGCATCCTGGACGATGGCAAGGACACCCCGGCCAAGCGCCACCCGCGTGACGACGAGCCTTTCTCTGCGCTGGCCTTCAAGATTGCCACCGATCCGTTCGTGGGCAATCTGACCTTCTTCCGTTGCTACTCCGGCGTGCTGAATTCCGGCGACCAGGTCTACAACCCGGTCAAGGGCAAGCGTGAGCGCATCGGCCGTCTGCTGCAGATGCACTCCAACAACCGGGAAGAGATCAAGGAAGTACGTGCCGGTGATATCGCCGCCGCCGTGGGCCTCAAGGAAGTGACCACCGGTGACACGCTCTGCAGCAAGGATGAGGTCATCACGCTGGAGCGGATGGAGTTCCCGGAGCCGGTGATCGCCGTTGCCGTGGAGCCCAAGTCCAAGGCCGACCAGGAAAAGATGGGTGTGGCGCTGCAGAAGCTGGCCCAGGAAGACCCGTCCTTCCGGGTGCGTACCGACGAGGAGTCCGGTCAGACCATCATTTCCGGGATGGGCGAGCTGCATCTGGACATCATCGTTGACCGCATGCTGCGCGAGTTCAAGGTGGAAGCCAACGTGGGTAACCCCCAGGTGGCCTACCGCGAAACCATTCGCAAGTCGGTGGAGCAGGAGGGCAAGTTCGTCCGTCAGTCCGGTGGTCGTGGTCAGTATGGTCACGTGCACCTGCGCATCGAGCCCCAGGAGGCCGGTGCCGGTTACGAGTTCGTCAACTCCATCGTGGGTGGTGTGGTTCCGAAGGAATACATCCCGTCCGTGGACAAGGGTATCCAGGAGCAGATGGAAAATGGCGTGATTGCCGGTTATCCGGTGGTTGACGTCAAGGTGACCCTGTATGACGGCTCCTACCACGATGTGGACTCCAACGAGATGGCCTTCAAGATCGCCGGCTCCATGGGCTTCAAGGAAGGCGCCCGCAAGGCCGATCCGGTATTGCTTGAGCCGATGATGAAGGTCGAGGTCGTCACCCCCGAGGATTACATGGGTGACGTGATGGGCGACATGAGCCGTCGCCGTGGCACGGTCAAGGCCATGGAAGACGTGCCGGCCGGCAAGCTGCTGCGGGCCGAAGTGCCGTTGTCCGAGATGTTCGGCTACGCCACCGACCTGCGCTCGGCTACCCAGGGTCGTGCCAGCTACACCATGGAGTTCTCGCATTATTCCGAGGCTCCCTCCAGTGTGGCCGACGAACTGATCAAGAAGGCTTCCTGAATCAGGTAGTTTTTTAATCATTGAATCAAAGCTGAGGTGTAACCGTGTCCAAGGAAAAGTTTGAAAGAACAAAGCCGCATGTAAACGTTGGAACGATTGGTCACGTTGACCATGGCAAGACGACGCTGACGGCGGCGCTGACGAAAGTGGCGGGTGCTTCCCACGGTGGCGAATTCCGCGACTACGGTGATATTGACAATGCACCGGAAGAGCGTGAGCGCGGTATTACCATTGCCACCGCGCACGTGGAGTACGAGTCCAACGCGCGTCACTACGCCCACGTTGACTGCCCGGGCCACGCTGACTATGTGAAGAACATGATCACGGGTGCGGCGCAGATGGACGGTGCGATTCTGGTGGTGAGCGCGGCCGACGGCCCCATGCCCCAGACCCGTGAGCACATTCTGCTGAGCCGTCAGGTTGGCGTGCCGGCGATTCTGGTGTTCCTGAACAAGGCGGACATGGTGGATGACGCCGAGCTTCTGGAGCTGGTGGAGATGGAAGTTCGCGAGCTTCTGAGCGAGTACGACTTCCCTGGCGACGACACCCCGATCATCACCGGTTCCGCGCTGAAGGCGCTGGAAGGTGACGAGTCCGACATCGGCATTCCGGCCATCAACAAGCTGCTGGACGCCCTGGACGAGTTCATTCCGGAGCCGGAGCGTGCCATTGACGGCACCTTCCTGATGCCGGTGGAAGACGTGTTCTCCATTTCCGGCCGCGGCACCGTGGTGACGGGCCGTATCGAGCGCGGCGTGGTGAACGTGGGTGACGAAGTGGAAATCGTGGGTATCCGCGAGACCACCAAGACCACCGTGACCGGCGTTGAGATGTTCCGCAAGCTGCTGGACCAGGGCATGGCGGGCGACAACGTGGGCGTGCTGCTGCGCGGCACCAAGCGTGACGACGTTGAGCGTGGCCAGGTTCTGTCGAAGCCGGGTTCCATCACCCCGCACACCAAGTTCGAGTGTGAGGTGTATGTGCTGAGCAAGGACGAGGGTGGTCGTCATACCCCGTTCTTCAACGGCTATCGCCCGCAGTTCTACTTCCGCACCACGGACGTGACCGGTGCCTGTGAACTGCCGAGCGGCACCGAGATGGTGATGCCGGGTGACAACGTCAAGATGACGGTGACCCTGATTGCGCCGATCGCCATGGAAGACGGTCTGCGTTTTGCGATCCGTGAAGGCGGCCGCACCGTGGGTGCCGGCGTCGTCTCCAAGATCATCGACTAATCGAACGAGGGCGGGCCTTCGGGCCCGCCCTGCTCGTTGAGGCAATATTAAGATGGCGAACCAGAATATTCGTATCCGGCTGAAGGGCTTCGATCATCGTCTGATCGACCGCTCTGCCCAGGAAATCGTCGAGACGGCCAAGCGTACCGGTGCCCAGGTACGTGGCCCGATTCCGCTGCCGACTCGCAAGGAAAAGCACACGATCCTGATCTCCCCCCACGTCAACAAGAAGGCGCGGGATCAGTACGAGATCCGGACCCACAAGCGGCTGATGGACATCGTGGATCCCACCGACAAGACGGTGGATGCCCTGATGCGCCTGGACTTGGCCGCCGGCGTGGACGTGCAGATCCAGCTGAACTGAACGACGCAAATCCGCGTCATTCAGGGGTTTTATTGGGGTCCGCTTGGTGGTATGATAGCGGGCTCTTTTGGGCCCGGTGCAGGGCAAGCCTGTGCCGGGTCTGTGTTTCCGGGGTTTCCCCGGGGATTCCGCCGACTGGCGGGTGAATTTGCGTGCAGCGTCGGTCAATCGTAATCGGCGTGGTGAACGAGGACAGGAAAGATGGCTATTGGTGTTGTAGGACGGAAATGCGGCATGACCCGCGTTTTCACCGACGACGGCGCGTCGCTGCCCGTTACGGTGATCGAGGTCGAGCCCAACCGGATTACCCAGATCAAGTCGGTCGACTCCGACGGCTACCGCGGCGTGCAGGTCACGACCGGCACCCGTCGCGCCAGCCGTGTCACCAAGCCCATGGCCGGTCACTTCGCCAAGGCGAATACCGAGGCCGGCCGGGGCGTGTGGGAGTTCCGCCTCGCTGACGGTGAAGGCGAAGAGCTGGAGCTGGGTGGTGAGATCCGCGTCGACATTTTCGAGGCAGGTCAGTCCGTTGATGTGACCGGCACCTCCATTGGTAAGGGTTACGCGGGCACCATCAAGCGCCACAACTTCCGTGGCCAGCGCCAGACCCACGGTAACTCGCTTTCCCATCGTGTTCCCGGTTCCATCGGTCAGAACCAGACCCCCGGTCGCGTGTTCAAGGGCAAGAAGATGTCCGGCCACATGGGTAATGTGCGCCGCACCACCCAGAGCCTGGAAGTGGTTCGGGTGGATGCCGAGCGCAACCTGATCCTGGTCAAGGGCGCCGTCCCGGGCTCGAAGGGCTCGGATGTGCTGATTCGCCCCGCGATCAAGTCGGCGAGCTAAGGAGGTCTCATGGAACTTCAGGTACAAAAAGCCTCCGGCCAGGAAAAGCTGACCGTTTCGGAAGCCGCTTTCGGTCGTGAGTTCAACGAAACGCTGGTCCATCAGGTGGTCGTTGCCTATCTGGCCGCCGGCCGTGCTGGCACCCGCGCCCAGAAGACCCGCGCCGAAGTGCGTGGCGGTGGCCGCAAGCCCTGGCGCCAGAAGGGCACCGGCCGTGCCCGTGCCGGCACCATCCGCAGTCCCCTGTGGCGCAGCGGTGGCAAGGTTTTCGCGGCTGAGCCCCAGGACCACAGCCAGAAGGTCAACAAGAAAATGTACCGGGCCGCCATCCGCTCCATCCTGTCGGAGCTGGTGCGTCAGGAACGCCTGGTGGTGACCGAAGAGTTCAATCTGGAAGAGCCCAAGACCCGCGCCATGGTGGCGAAGTTGAAGGAGCTTGGTCTCGACAACGTGCTGATCGTGACGGATGAGGTGACTGAAGCGCTTTACCTCTCCGCCCGCAACCTGCCCAAGGTGGATGTGCGCGACACGGCAGCCGTTGATCCCGTCTCCCTGGTCGGTTTCGACAAGGTGCTGATGACGGTTCCCGCCCTGCGTCGTATCGAGGAGTGGTTGGCATGAATCAGGAACGCCTTATGACCGTGCTGCTCGGTCCGCACGTCTCTGAAAAGAGCACCAATGTGGCCGACGCGCACAATCAGGTGGTTTTCAAGGTTCGCCGTGATGCCACCAAGACAGAGATCCGCAAGGCGGTCGAGAAGCTGTTCGAAGTGCAGGTCGACAAGGTCCGTGTCGTGAGACAGAAGGGCAAGATCAAGCGCTTTGGTACCCAGTACGGTCGTCGTCAGGACTGGAAAAAGGCCTATGTGTCGCTCCAGCCTGGTCAGGATATTGATTTCATGGGTGGCGCCGAGTAATCGGCTGCCCGAATCGGATAGGGATTCGAAGTCATGGCACTTAAGAAAGCGAAACCGACTTCACCCGGCCGCCGCTTTGTTGTTCAGGTCAAGAACGACGAGCTGCACCGAGGCGAGCCTTATGGTCCGCTGGTCGAGAAGAAGCACAGCACGGGTGGTCGCAACAGCGCCGGCCGTACGACCATGCGCCATCGGGGTGGCGGTCACAAGCGCCGCTACCGCGTCGTGGATTTTCGTCGCAACAAGGACGATATTCCGGCTCGCATCGAGCGGCTGGAATACGACCCGAACCGCAGTGCCCATCTGGCGCTGGTGCTGTATCGGGACGGCGAGCGGCGCTACATCATCGCGCCCCGTGGTCTGAAGGCCGGTGACGAGATCCAGTCCGGCGATCGCGCTCCGATCAAGACCGGCAACACGCTGCCGCTGCGCAATATCCCGGTGGGTAGCACGGTTCATTGTGTGGAGCTTCGCCCGGGCAAGGGTGCTCAGCTCGCCCGCTCGGCCGGTACCGCGGTGCAGCTGTTGGCGCGGGAAGGTGCCTACGCCACCATCCGTCTGCGTTCCGGTGAAATGCGCAAGGTGCACATTGAGTGCCGCGCCACCATCGGCGAAGTCGGGAACCAGGAGCACAGCCTCCGCCAGCTCGGCAAGGCCGGCGCCAACCGCTGGCGCGGCTTCCGCCCGAAGACTCGCGGTGCAGCCATGAACCCGGTGGATCACCCCCATGGTGGTGGTGAAGGCCGAACCTCTGGTGGTCGCCATCCGGTGTCGCCGTGGGGTCAGCCCACCAAGGGTTACAAGACGCGGCATAACAAGCGTACGGACAACATGATCGTGCGTCGTCGCAAGCTCAAGAAATAAACGAATCGAGAGGGTAGGAACGTGCCACGTTCAATCAGCAAAGGTCCATTCGTTGATCCGCATCTGGCCAAGAAGGTCGAAGCGGCTGCTGCGAGCAACGATCGTCGCCCGATCAAGACCTGGTCCCGTCGGTCCATGGTGACTCCCGATATGGTGGGTCTGACCATCGCGGTCCACAACGGGCGTCAGCATATGCCGGTCCTGGTCTCCGAAAACATGGTCGGGCATAAGCTCGGCGAATTCGCCCTGACTCGTACCTACAAGGGTCATGCGGCGAACAAGAAGTCGAAATAAGAGGTAGCGAGCCATGCAGGTAAGCGCAAAACTCCGGTTCGCCAGGATCTCGCCGCAGAAATGCCGGCTGGTTGCGGACCAGGTGCGGGGTAAGCCCGTCGCCCAGGCCCTTCAGATCCTGGAGTTCAGCCCCAAGAAGGCGTCGCACATCGTGCGCAAGCTGCTTGAATCGGCGATTGCCAATGCCGAGAACAATGAAGGCGCCGACGTGGATGAGCTGAAGGTGGATCGCATCATGGTGGACGAGGGCCCGACGATGAAGCGGTTCAAGCCGCGTGCCAAGGGCCGCGCCGACCAGATTCTCAAGCGTACCAGCCACATCACGATTTCCGTGGCTGACGAGTGAAGGTGATTTGACATGGGTCATAAGGTTCATCCAACAGGCTTCCGTCTTGGCGTCGCTACCGACTGGACGGCCAAGTGGTACGCGGAAGGTGGTGAGTTCGCTGATACGCTGCTCGACGATCTGAAGCTGCGCGACTACATCAAGAAGAAGCTGTCGCATGCCTCCGTCAGCCGGATTCAGATCGAACGCCCGGCGAAAAGTGCGCGTGTGACCATTCACACCGCACGTCCGGGCATCGTGATCGGCAAGAAGGGTGAGGACATCGAGAAGCTGCGCAAGGAACTGTCCGACATGATGGGCATGGACGTGCGCGTGAACATCTCCGAAGTTCGCAAGCCCGAGCTGGATGCCCAGCTGGTGGCGGAAAGCATCGCCCAGCAGCTTGAGCGCCGCATCATGTTCCGTCGCGCCATGAAGCGCGCCGTGGGCAATGCCATGCGCCTGGGTGCGGAAGGGATCAAGGTACGCGTGGCCGGCCGTCTCAACGGCGCCGAGATTGCGCGTAGCGAATGGTACCGGGAAGGCCGTGTGCCGCTGCACACGATGCGTGCCGAGATTGACTACGGCTTCGCCGAGGCGAAGACCACCTACGGCATCATCGGCGTGAAGACCTGGATTTTCAAAGGCGAGGTTCTGGATCCGAGTACGATCGGACAGGCCCCGGCCGATGACAAGGCTCGTAAGTAGGAGACGCTGTCATGTTGCAGCCGAAGCGGACAAAGTTTCGAAAACAGCACAAAGGCCGCAACCGGGGCGTAGCCCAGGCCGGCAACGCGGTTTCGTTTGGTGAGTTTGGTCTCAAGGCCACCACGCGCGGCCGCATTACCGCTCGCCA
This sequence comes from Natronospira bacteriovora, assembly GCF_030848495.1. NCBI lineage: Bacteria > Pseudomonadati > Pseudomonadota > Gammaproteobacteria > Natronospirales > Natronospiraceae > Natronospira > Natronospira bacteriovora. The sequence goes on along the minus strand of NZ_JAVDDT010000008.1, from coordinate 58,832 downwards.
GATCGAGGCGGCTCGTCGTGCGATTACGCGTCACGTGAAACGTGGCGGCAAGATCTGGATCCGGATTTTTCCGGACAAGCCCATTACCAACAAGCCCCTGGAAGTTCGCATGGGTAAGGGTAAGGGTAATGTGGAGTACTGGGTGGCCCAGATCCAACCCGGTCGTGTGCTCTACGAGATGGAAGGTGTGAGCGAAGAGCTGGCCCGCGAGGCGTTCCGCCTGGCTGCGGCCAAGCTTCCGGTGCAGACCACCTTCGTGACCCGGCAGGTGATGTAAATGAAAGTCTCTGAACTGCGGAACAAGAATTCGGAAGAGCTGGCCAAAGAGCTCATGGAGCTGCGCAAGGAGCAGTTCAATCTGCGCATGCAGCAGGCTACCGGTCAGCTGAGTCGTCCCGATCAGGTCGGCAAGGTCCGCCGCAACATTGCGCGGATCAAGACTGTGCTGAACGAACAGAAGGCGGGTGAACAGTAATGAGCGAGAACACCGCACAGACTCCGCGTACCGTGACTGGTCGCGTCGTTAGCTCCAAGGCGGACAAGACGATTACCGTCTACATCGAGCGTCGCGTGGCTCATCCGCTGTATGGCAAGTACATTCGCCGCAGCACCAAGCTGCTGGCGCATGATGAAGAAAACGCGTGCCGTGAGGGTGACCTGGTCTCCATCGCGGAATGCCGGCCGCTCTCCAAGCGGAAGAGCTGGCGGCTGCACGAAATCGTGGAAAAGGCTTCGGACTGATCCGAGGCGTGTCGAGTTGGCCGGCTGGCCTGGGCAATAGGCCGACTGAGTAGGGGATAGAGCAATGATCCAGATGCAGACACTGCTGGACGCCGCAGACAACAGCGGGGCACGTAGCCTTCGCTGCATCAAGGTGCTGGGCGGTTCCAAGCGTCGCTACGCGCGGATCGGTGACATCATCAAGGTGAGTGTCAAGGAAGCCATTCCGCGTGGTCGCGTGAAGAAAGGTGAGGTTTACAACGCCGTTGTCGTCCGTACCCGTAAGGGTGTGCGTCGTCCTGACGGTTCGCTGATCCGCTTTGACACGAATGCGGCGGTGCTGCTTAACGCACGCCTCGAGCCGATCGGCACCCGTATCTTCGGGCCGGTGACCCGCGAGCTGCGTACTGACCAGTTCATGCGTATTGTCTCGCTTGCCCCCGAAGTACTGTGAGCGAACGGAGAGTTTGACGATGAAGCGTATCAAGAAAGGCGACGATGTGATCGTCATTGCGGGCAAGGACAAGGGCCGTCAGGGCACCGTTCTGCGCGTCGTTGATGACGAACGCCTCGTGGTCGAAGGCGTGAATGTCGCGAAAAAGCACCAGAAGGCGGATCCGAACCGCGGTCAGGGTGGTGGCATCATTGACAAGGAAATGCCGATTCATATTTCCAACGTCATGGTGTTCAACCCGGTGACCAAGAAGGGTGACCGGATCGGCATCAAGACCCTGGAAGACGGGCGCAAGGTGCGGATTTTCAAGTCCACCAACGAAGTGGTCGATGTCTGAGCAGGTGAACCCGATGGCGAGATTGAAACAGCTTTACAACGAGAAGCTCCGGGAACAGATCCAGAAGGATCTGGGCCTCGAGAACCCAATGCAGGTTCCCCGGGTCACCAAGATCACCATCAACATGGGTCTGGGTGAAGCCGTTGGCGACCGCAAGGTGCTGGAGCACGCCGTTGACGACCTGGCCAAGATTACCGGTCAGAAGGCGATTATCACCAAGTCCCGAAAGTCGGTCGCCGGGTTCAAGATCCGTGATGGCTGGCCGATCGGCGCCAAGGTGACGCTGCGTCGCGAGCGCATGTACGAATTCCTGGACCGTCTCATCAATGTGGCGATTCCGCGTATTCGTGACTTCCGTGGTCTGAATGCCAAGGCCTTTGATGGTCGCGGCAACTACAGCCTCGGCGTGCGCGAACAGATTATTTTCCCGGAAGTCGAGTACGACAAGGTCGACGCCGTGCGTGGTATGGACATCACCATTACCACCACTGCCGAGAACGACGAACAGGGCCGCGCCCTGCTGTCTGCCTTCAACTTCCCGTTCAAGAACTGAGTAGGGGCTGAGAGATGGCCAAGAAGTCCATGATCGAACGCGAACGCCGCCGCGCCAAGCTGGTGGAGCAGTACGCCGCCAAACGCGCCGAACTGAAGCGGATCATTCGTGATCAGAATGCCAGCGAGGAAGAGCGGGAAGCCGCTGTTGAGAAGCTGGCCAAACTGCCGCGTAACAGCAGCCCGGTGCGAATTCGCAATCGCTGCCGTGTCACCGGCCGCCCCAATGGCTACTACCGCAAGTTCGGTCTTGGTCGCAACAAGCTCCGTGAAGCCGCCATGCGCGGTGATATTCCGGGCCTGGTCAAGTCCAGCTGGTAAGCGCTTGGAACGAGGAAGAACGCAATGAGTATGACTGATCCTATCGCTGACATGCTGACCCGGATCCGGAACGCCCAGCGTGCCGGCAAGGCCACCGTCAGCATGCCGTCGTCCAAGCAGAAGAGCGCGGTTGCTCAGGTGCTCAAGGATGAAGGCTATATCGCTGGCTTTGCCGTCAGTGAAGAGGCCGGCAACAAGAAGACCATGGAAGTGACCCTCAAGTATTACGAGGGAGAGCCGGTGATTTCCCGCATTGAGCGGGTATCCCGCCCCGGTCTTCGAGTTTTCCGTGGTCGCGACGAACTGCCCCGAGTGGACGGCGGTCTGGGCGTGGCCATTGTTTCCACCTCCAAGGGGGTGGTAAGCGACCGTGTCGCCCGCGAGGCCGGCAACGGTGGTGAAGTAATCTGTTTCGTCTCGTAACTGACGCAGGGTTTTAGCGATGTCCAGGATTGCAAATGCACCGGTCACCCTGCCCGCTGGCGTGGAGTTCAAGCTGGATGGCGGAAATCTCGCCATCAAGGGCCCCAAGGGTGAACTGAAGACTCCGCTCCATCCGGATGTGACTGTGGAGCAAGAGGACAAGAGCCTGAAAGTGGCTGTCCGCACGGCGGGCGACCGCAAGCAGGTGGCGATGGCGGGTACGACCCGTGCGCTTTTGAACAACATGGTGGTGGGTGTGTCCCAGGGTTTCGAGCGCAAGCTCGAACTGATCGGGGTGGGCTACCGCGCTCAGAGCAAGGGCAAGTCCCTGAACCTGACGCTGGGTCTGTCCCATCCGGTGGACTACCCGGTGCCGGAAGGCATCACCATTGAAACGCCCAGCAACACCGAAGTGGTGATCAAGGGCGTTGACAAGCAGAAGGTGGGCCAGGTTGCGGCTGAAATCCGCGCCTTCCGTCCGCCGGAGCCCTATAAGGGCAAGGGTATCCGATATTCGGATGAACGCGTGGTCCGTAAAGAGGCCAAGAAGAAATAACGGTAGGTGAGCAATGGATAAGAAGACGGCTCGCATGCGTCGTGCGCGGAAAGCCCGCGCCAGGATCCGGCACATCGGTGCTCATCGCCTGAGCATCCATCGGACCCCGCGGCACATATATGCACAGGTTATTGCACCTGAGGGCGATCGTGTGGTGGCTGCGGCTTCCACGGTGGAACCGGATCTGCGCAAGTCGCTGAAAGGCACCGGCAATATCTCGGCGGCGGAAGCCGTGGGCAAGGCCATTGCCGAAAAGGCAAAGGCTGCCGGTATCAGTGAAGTGGCTTTTGATCGTTCCGGTTTCCGCTATCACGGTCGCGTGAAGGCGCTGGCCGATGCAGCGCGCGAAAGCGGTTTGGAATTCTGAACAGGTATCTATCATGGCAACAACCGCACAGAATCAGACGGACGACCTCCAGGAAAAGCTGGTTGCGATCAACCGTGTGGCCAAGGTGGTCAAGGGTGGCCGCAAGTTCGGCTTCACCGCCCTGGCTGTGGTGGGCGACGGCAACGGCAAGGTGGGCTTTGGTTACGGCAAGGCTCGCGAAGTGCCCCTGGCCATCCAGAAGGCCATGGAAAAGGCCCGCAAGGACATGAAGTCCGTCCACCTGAAGGACGGCACCCTGCAGTACCCGCTGCGCGCCAATCACGGCGCCACCCGGGTGCTCATGCAGCCGGCATCTGATGGTACCGGCGTCATTGCCGGTGGTGCCATGCGTGCGGTCTGTGAGGTTGCCGGTGTGAAGAACGTGCTGGCCAAGAGCTATGGTTCGCGCAACCCCATCAACGTGGTGCGTGCAACCATGAATGCGCTGACGCAGGCCCGCTCCCCTGAGGAAGTGGCGGCCAAGCGCGGCAAGTCCGTAGAAGAGATCACGGGTTGAGACCGATGGCTGACAACGACAAGAATCAGATCAAGGTGACGCTGGTCCGCAGCGTTCATGGGCGGCTGAAGAACCATCAGGCCTGTGTGCGTGGGCTGGGTCTTCGTCGTATGCACCACACTGTCACCGTGCAGGATACGCCCGAGAATCGCGGCATGATCAATCGCGTGGCGTATCTGCTGCAGGTAGAGGAAGCCTGATTATGCGACTCAATGAACTCAAGCCGGCGGAGGGCAGCCGCCCCGAGGGCAAACGCCTCGGCCGTGGCGCCGGTTCCGGGCTCGGCAAGACTTCCGGTAAAGGCCACAAGGGCCAGCTGGCTCGTTCCGGCGGCACCGTGCAGGTTGGTTTCGAAGGCGGTCAGATGCCGCTGCAGCGTCGCCTGCCGAAGGTGGGCTTCCGCTCCCGCAAGGCGGCTTTTGCCGATGAAGTTCGGCTGGATCAGCTGGCCAACGTGGATGCCGACGTGATCGATCTGGACGTGCTCAAGAAGGCCGGGCTGGTACACAGTCGCGCCGAGCGCGTGAAAGTGATCGCCAGCGGTGACCTGGGCGGTAAATCCCTCACCCTCAAGGGTGTGGTGCCGACCAAGGGCGCCCGCAAGGCGATCGAAGAAGCTGGCGGAAAGGTCGAGGAGTAATCCATGGCGGCTGGTGGCGGCGCAGTCCCGAGCAATCTGGGCAGTCTCGGCAAGGCAACCGAGATCAAGCAGCGGCTGCTGTTTGTCCTCGGTGCCATGGTCGTGTTCCGGATTGGCGCGCATATTCCGGTGCCGGGCATCGACCCGGTGGAAATGGCGCGCGTATTCGAGGCCCAGCGCGGCACCATTCTGGAAATGTTCAACATGTTCTCCGGCGGGGCGCTGGAACGCTTCAGTCTCTTTGCCCTCGGGATCATGCCCTACATTTCCGCGGCCATTATCATGCAGCTGATGACGGCCGTGATTCCTAAGCTCTCCGAGCTGAAGAAGGAAGGCGAAGCCGGTCGGCGCAAGATCACCCAGTACACCCGCTACGGTACGGTCGTGCTGGCGACATTCCAGTCCATCGGGGCGTCCATTGCCCTGGCAAATCAGGGGGTGTCGATCATCCCGCCGGCCCAGTTCACTTTCGTTTGTGCGGTGACCCTGGTAACCGGCACGATGTTCCTGATGTGGCTGGGTGAGCAGATCACCGAGCGTGGCATCGGTAACGGTATTTCGCTGATCATTTTCGGCGGGATCGTTGCCGGCCTGCCTTCCGCCCTGGGCGGCACGCTTGAGCTGGTGCGCACGGGTGAGTTGGCGACCATGTTTGCCATCATCCTGTTCTTCCTGGCCCTGGGTGTGACGGCGTTCGTGGTCTTTATCGAGCGCGGCCAGCGCCGGATTACGGTGAACTACGCCAAGCGGCAGCAAGGCCGGCGCATGTACGGTGGTCAGACCAGCCACCTGCCGCTGAAGCTGAACATGGCGGGTGTGATTCCGCCGATCTTCGCGTCCTCGATCATCCTGTTCCCGTCGACGCTGATCGGCTGGACCCAGGACCAGGGACCGCTGTGGATCCAGACCCTGGTGCAGTCGCTGCAGCCCGGGCAGCCGGTATACACGCTGTTCTATGCCGGCATGATCATGTTCTTCTGCTTTTTCTACACGGCGCTGGTGTTCAACAGCCGTGACACGGCGGACAACCTGAAGCGCTCCGGTGCCTTCATTCCGGGTATCCGTCCTGGCCGTCAGACGGCCGATTATGTGGATTCCGTGCTTTCACGGCTGACCCTGTGGGGCGCGATCTACATCACGGCAGTCTGTCTGATGCCGGAGTTTCTGATCATGAACTGGAACGTGCCGTTTTATTTCGGCGGTACGTCCCTGCTGATTATCGTGATCGTCTCCATGGACTTCATGTCCCAGTTGCAGGCCCACATGATGTCCCATCAGTACGACGGTCTGCTGAAGAAAGCGAATCTGAAGGGCTACGGCCGCGCTGGCCGTCCCCGCTAATAGTCAATAACGGTTTGAGCCGCCTCCGGGCGACGCAGGAGACTGAACCATGAAAGTTCGAGCTTCGGTCAAGAAGATTTGCCGGAACTGCAAGATCATCCGCCGGAACGGTACCGTTCGGGTGATCTGCACCACCGACCCCCGTCATAAACAGCGGCAGGGCTGATCGGTCTGGTTTCATTGATCGCTGAGGCGATCTGAGGTATATTGTCGCGTTTCGCGCGCGAATGCTGAATCTGGAGTTTAGCTGCATGGCCCGTATAGCAGGAATCAACATTCCGCCGCAGAAGCATGTGGTGATCGCCCTGACCTCGATCTTCGGGATTGGTCGGACGCGGTCTCAGCAGATCTGTGAGGCGGCGAACATTCGCCCAGACACCAAGGTCCGTGACCTGACGGAAGGCGAAGTGGAGACCATTCGTGGTCTGGTCGGCAAATTCGTGGTCGAAGGTGATCTTCGCCGTGAAACTGCCATGAACATCAAGCGTCTGATGGACCTGGGTTGTAACCGGGGCATTCGCCATCGCCGGGGCCTGCCCGTGCGTGGTCAGCAGACGCAGACGAATGCACGCACCCGCAAGGGCAAGCGTCGTCCGATTACGCGTTAAGCGCACCGCAATAGACAAGGGTAGATCGAGATGGCCAAAGCTGGCACCCGTACTCGCAAGAAGGTCAAGAAGACAGTCGTTGACGGTATCGCCCATATTCAGGCGTCCTTCAACAACACCATCGTGATGATCACGGATCGTCAGGGTAACGCCCTGTCCTGGGCCACCGCTGGTGGTTCCGGTTTCCGTGGTTCGCGCAAGAGCACCCCCTTTGCTGCCCAGGTGGCGGCAGAGCGCGCCGGGCAGGCTGCCCAGGATTACGGTGTGAAGAACCTGGAAGTTCGGGTCAAGGGCCCGGGTCCCGGCCGCGAGTCCGCCGTGCGTTCCCTGAACAATGCCGGTTTTCGCATCACCAATATCACGGACGTGACGCCCATCCCGCACAACGGATGTCGTCCGCCCAAGAAGCGCCGCGTTTAAAGGCCTTGCTGAGCCACCGCCGATCAGGCCGGTCGGCGGAAGCAGACAGCCTCGGAGAGTAAGAGCAAATGGCAAGATACATCGGACCAACCTGTAAACTGGCCCGTCGTGAAGGAACCGATCTGTTCCTCAAGAGCGGTGTGCGTCCCCTGGAGTCCAAGTGCAAGATCGACTCCGTTCCGGGTCAGCACGGCAACCGTCGCGGCCGCCTGTCGGATTTCGGCCTGCAGCTGCGCGAGAAGCAGAAGCTGCGCCGCATGTACGGCGTACTGGAACGCCAGTTCCGCCGCTATTACAAAGAGGCCGCGCGCCGCAAGGGTTCCACGGGTGAAAACCTGCTGACCCTGCTGGAATGCCGCCTTGATAACGTCGTTTACCGCATGGGCTTTGCGTCCACTCGCGCTGAAGCCCGTCAGCTGGTGTCCCACAAGGGCATCATGGTGAATGGTGAGCTGGTTAACGTGCCTTCCTACCAGGTCAAGGCTGATGACGAGGTTTCCGTCCGTGAAAAGGCCAGAAAGCAGCTGCGGATCCAGTCCGCTCTGGACCTGGCCAAGGAATCCGGTTTCCCGTCCTGGATCGAAGTTGATGAGAAGAAGATGGCCGGCGTGTTCAAGTCGGCTCCGGATCGGACAGACATCCATCCGGACATCAACGAGAACCTGGTGGTCGAGCTTTACTCCAAGTAATTGCGGGGTCTGAACTGATGTCATCTGTCGGTGAGTTTCTCAAGCCGCGTCATATTGACGTTAAAGAAATCAGTGCGACCCGTGCGCGTGTGACGCTGGAGCCGCTCGAGCGCGGTTTCGGCCACACCCTGGGTAACGCCCTGCGTCGTGTACTGCTGTCTTCCATGCCTGGCGCTTCCATCGTCGAGGCCGAGATTGACGGCGTCGTGCACGAGTACAGCACCGTTGAGGGTGTGCAGGAAGACGTGCTGGAAATCCTGCTGAACCTCAAGCAGGTCGCCATGCGCATGCACTCCCGGGAAGAAGCCGTTCTGACGGTCAGTCAGAAGGGCAAGGGTGTGGTCACTGCCGGTGATCTCCAGACCGATCATGAGCTGGAAATCATGAACCCGGATTTGGTGCTGGCCCATGTGAACGAAAGCGGCGAGCTGAACATGAAGATCAAGGCCCGCCGTGGCCGAGGCTACGAGCCGGCTTCCCAGCGCGCCGAAGCCGACGACGAAAGTCGTCCGGTGGGTCGCCTGCTGGTGGATGCCACCTACAGCCCGGTTCGTCGCGTCAGCTACAGCGTGGAAGCCGCCCGTGTGGATCAGCGCACCGACCTGGACAAGCTGATCATTGATCTCGAGACCAATGGCGGCATTGACCCGGAAGAGGCCATCCGTCGCGCGGCCACCATCCTCAACGACCAGTTGTCCGTGTTCGTGGACCTGGAAGATAGCGAGGATGCCGGCAAGGAAGACGACAGCCAGATCGATCCGATCCTGCTGCGTCCGGTGGATGAGCTGGAACTGACGGTTCGCTCGGCCAACTGCCTGAAGGCCGAAAGCATCCATTACATCGGTGACCTGGTTCAGCGCACCGAAGTGGAACTGCTGAAGACGCCGAACCTGGGCAAGAAATCGCTCACCGAGATCAAGGACGTGCTGGCTCAGCACGGACTGTCGCTCGGCATGAAGCTCGAGGGTTGGCCGCCGGCCAGCCTGCAGGAAAAAAAGCAGGCATCGGCCTGATCGGCCGGTTCCGATAACCTAGTCAGGATAGAGTCATGCGTCATCGCAAGGCAGGAAGAAAGCTCAATCGTAACAGCAGCCACCGCAAGGCCATGTTCCGTAACATGGCGGCCTCGCTGCTGCGTCACGAACAGATCAAGACCACCGTGCCCAAGGCGAAGGAACTTCGCAAGGTCGTGGAGCCGCTCATCACGCTGGCCAAGAATGACAGCGTGGCCGGCCGCCGCCGTGCCTTCGACAAGCTGCGCGATCGCGAGCTGGTCACCAAGCTCTTCAATGAGCTGGGCCCGGAATACAAGGAGCGCCCGGGTGGCTACACCCGCATCCTGAAGTGCGGTTTCCGTGACGGCGACAACGCCCCCATGGCCATCGTGCAGCTGGTGGGCCGCGCCGAACCGCAGGAAGAAGAAGCCGCCGCCGAATAATCGGTCGCTTCAGGCAAGACCAGAAAGCCGGGCCCAGTGCCCGGCTTTTTTGTGCCTGAATGAAAGTTGGGACCACGAAATGGACACGAAATGCACACGAGATGAAAGGCAAAAAGATAATTGGCCACAGATGGACACGGATGAACGCAGATACTTGGGCCGTGCTTGAGGAGCCGCCGTGCTGATTCGGAGGGGCCGTGCCAAAAGATGGCGCGGCAATTCGACTGGCGCCGTGGGAGCGGATTTATCCGCGATGACAATCTCGAGGTTGGCAGGTTGCCCTCTAACTCTTTGTGGGAGCGGCTTTCAGCCGCGATTGCGATTACTCGGTTGGCACGCCGGGTGTTTCCTGAGAAATCGGTGCCGAGGCTTGGCCGGGGTGATTGGACACAGAGAACACGGAGCGGGATGTTTGTGAAGGCTCCGATGGATTCCGCGTGTCACTGAGGGCGGGTTGGCCTTAGATGACTTGATCGCGGCTGAAAGCCGCTCCCACAGGGGGCCGTCAGTACCCGATATAGCAAGCCTTATTTCGTGTCCATTTCGTGGTCCCAATCTCCTTCAAGACCCGGTCTCCCGCAGCCCCCGTTTAGCCGGGTCGTAAGCCAGGTTGGGTGCCAGCCAGCGTTCGGCTTCTTCCAGCGTCCAGCCCTTGCGTCGGGCGTAGTCTTCCACCTGGTCACGGCCGATCTGTCCGAGGCCGAAGTAGCGGGCGTCGGGGTGGGCGAAGTAGAAGCCGGACACGGCGGCGCCCGGGCTCATGGCGAAGTTCTCGGTAAGCTGAATGCCGGTGCGGCGCTCCACTTCGAGCCAGTCCCACAGGCTGGCCTTCTCGCTGTGTTCCGGGCAGGCCGGGTAGCCGGGGGCCGGGCGGATGCCCTGGTAGGCTTCCCGGATCAGTTCGCCGTTGTCGAGGGCTTCGTCACTGGCGTAGCCCCACAGCTCCCGCCGCACCTTTTCATGCAGGTACTCGGCGAAGGCCTCGGCCAGGCGATCGCCCAGGGCCTCGACCATGATGGCGTTGTAGTCGTCGCCGGCGGCCTTGAAGGCCTCGCTGCGCTGGCTGACTTCCGCGCCGGCGGTCACGGCAAAGCCGCCGATCCAGTCGCCCGCTTCGCCATCGGCAATGAAGTCGGCCAGACAGAGATAGGGTTTGCCGCTGGGTCGTTCGCTTTGCTGGCGCAGGAAATGCAGATGGCAGAGCGTCTGTTGGCGGTCTTCCACTGACAACACACGCACCGAGTCACCTTCCCGGCGTGCCGGGTAGAGGCCGGCCACACCGCGTGGCTGCAGCCAGTCCTCGGCCTGCATGCGATTCAGCATGGCCTGGGCCTCGTCGAATAGCTTGCTCGCCGCCTCGCCCATGGCCGCGTCCTTCAGAATGCGCGGGTAGCTGGCTTTCAGCTGCCAGGCATGAAAGAAGGGCGTCCAGTCGATATAGGGGCGAAGGGTCGCAATATCCGCGGTGACGGTTTCCACCCCCGGCTGATTCGGTGTCATCGGTGACCAGTCCTGTTCCGGCTGAAAGCGTCGCTTTCGGGCGTCGGCCAGGGAAACGATGCGTCGGCGCTTTTCCCGTTGGGCGCGCTTGTGGCGCAGGCGCTCCTGCTCGGCGGCCACTTCATCGGCAAAGGCTGTGCGTTGTTCGCGATTGACCAGACGGGCCACCACGCCCACCGCACGGGACGCGTCCTTTACATGCACCACCGGCGCACCGTACTCCGGCGCTACGCGCAGGGCCGTGTGGGTGGGGGAGGTGGTGGCCCCCCCGATCAGCAGGGGCAGACGAAACTGCTGACGTTCCATCTCGGCGGCCACCCGCGTCATCTCATCCAGGGAAGGGGTGATCAGGCCGGACAGGCCGATGATGTCCACCTGATGGGCGCGCGCCTCTTCCAGGATGCGCTCCGCCGGCACCATCACGCCCAGATCCACCACCTCGTAGTTGTTGCACTGGAGAATCACCGAGACGATGTTCTTGCCGATGTCATGCACATCGCCCTTGACGGTGGCCATCAGCACCTTGCCCTTGGCGCCCTGACGGTCATCCTTCTCCGCCTCGATATGGGGGATCAGCCAGGCCACGGCCTTCTTCATCACCCGTGCGGACTTCACCACCTGGGGCAGGAACATGCGGCCGGAGCCAAACAGCTCACCCACCACATTCATGCCGTCCATCAGGGGCCCCTCGATCACGTCCAGGGGGTGGTCGGCCGCCAGGCGGGCTTCTTCCACGTCGGTCTCGATATGCTCGACGATGCCGTGTACCAGAGCGTGTTCCAGGCGCTTCTCCACCACCTCATCCCGCCAGGCCTGATTGACCACCTGGCGCTCGCCCTGGTCCCGGTAATCATCGGCAATGGTCAGCAGGCGCTCGGTGGCATCCGGGCGGCGATTGAGAATGACGTCTTCCACCCGTTCCCGCAGATCGTCGGGAATGTCTGCATAGACCGTCAGCTGCCCCGCATTGACGATGGCCATGTCCAGGCCGGCGGCGATGGCGTGATAGAGAAACACCGAGTGCATGGCCTCGCGCACCGGGTTGTTGCCGCGAAAGGAGAAGGAGACATTGGACAGGCCGCCGCTGGTGAACACCCCAGGCAGTTCCTGCTTGATGCGCCGCACCGCCTCGATGAAGGCCACCCCGTAGGCATTGTGCTCCTCGATGCCCGTGGCCACGGCAAAGATGTTGGGATCAATGATGATGTCATTGGGGGCAAAGCCCGCCTCCTCGGTCAGCAGGCGAACCGCGCGTTTGGCAATCGCCACCTTGTGGTCCACGGTCTCCGCCTGGCCGTTCTCGTCGAAGGCCATGACCACCACGGCGGCACCATAGCGGCGCACCAGCCGCGCCTGCTCCAGGAAGGCCGCTTCCCCTTCCTTGAGGCTGATGGAGTTGACCACGGCGCGTCCCTGCACGCACTGAAGGCCGGCCTCGATGACCTCCCATTTGGAGGAATCGATCATCACCGGCACCCGGGCGATGTCCGGTTCGGTGGCAATCAGGTCCAGGAAGCGGCGCATGCAGTCAGCGCCATCCAGCAGGCCGTCATCCATGTTCACATCGATGATCTGGGCGCCACCTTCCACTTGCTGACGGGCCACTTCCAAAGCCGCCTCATAGTCCTCCGCTTCGATCAGCTTGCGGAAGCGGGCCGAGCCGGTGACGTTGGTGCGCTCGCCGATGTTCACGAAGCCGGTCTCCGGGCCCACGTTCAAGGGTTCCAGGCCGGACAGTCTCAGGCGCGGTGCGGGCTCTCTGCTCATGAGGCGAGTCGCTCCTGTACGGCGGACAATGGGCGTGGGCGCCGGCCGTCAACGGCCCGGGCGATGGCGGCGATATGTTCCGGGGTGGTGCCACAGCAGCCACCGATGATGTTGAGCAGGCCAGCTTCCGCCCATTCCTGAATCAGGCCCGCCATCTCCTCCGGCCCCTGATCGTATTCGCCCAGATCATTGGGCAGGCCGGCATTGGGATGGGCACTGATGGCCACATTGGCCACCCGGCCCAGTTCCGCCACATAGGGTCGCAGCTGCTCGGCCCCCAGGGCGCAGTTCAGGCCCACGCTGAAGGGGCGGGCATGCATCACTGAATGCCAGAAGGCCTCCACCGTCTGGCCGGAGAGGGTGCGCCCGCTGGCATCGGTGATGGTGGCCGAGATCATCAATGGCCAGCGCTGGCCACGGGCCTCGAACAGTTCATCCAGGGCGAACAGGGCCGCCTTGGCATTGAGGGTGTCGAAGATGGTTTCCACCATCAGCAGATCCGAGCCACCGTCCAGCAGGGCTTCACCGGCTTCCCGGTAGACCGCCACCAGATCCGCAAAGCGTACGTTGCGCTTGCCCGGATCATTCACGTCCGGCGACATGGAGGTGGTCTGGTTGGTGGGTCCCAGCACACCAATCACCCAGCGTGGTCGGCCACTTTCCTCGGCCACCGCATCCGCCGCTTCACGGGCCAGGCGGGCGCCGGCCAGATTGATGGCGCGGGTCTCTTCCTCCAGCCCGTAGTCGGCCTGGGAAATGCGGTTGGCGTTGAAGGTATTGGTCTCGATCAGATCCGCACCGGCTTCCAGGTAATCCCGGTGCAGCCGGCGGATGCGGTCCGGCTGGCTGAGATTGAGCAGGTCATTGTTGCCGGCCAGGTCCTGGGGATGATCGGCAAAGGCCTCACCCCGGAACTGGGCCTCATTCAGGGACAGGTTCTGAATCATGGTGCCCATGCCCCCGTCCAGAACCAGGATGCGTTCCGCCAGTGCCTGATGCAGTGCCTCATTCATGTTCAGACGGACTCCTGCAGGGCGGCCGGCCGGGCCGGTGCCTGGCGTACGCGCTCTTGCCGGTCGGGGCAGACGCCCAGCATGCGGCAGATGGCCTTGACCAGTTCGGCCCGGTTCAGGGTGTAGAAATGAAATTCATCGATGCCTTCGCCCTGCAGGGCCAGGCACTGTTCCGAGGCCACCGTCGCGGCCACCAGCTGCCGGGTGGCCGGGTCATCATCCAGGCCCTCGAACAGGCGCTCCAGCCAGAGGGGGATGCGCGCCCCGCAGGCGGCACTGAAACGGGCCACGGTGTCGAAGTTGCTGACCGGGAGAATGCCCGGCACCAGCGGCGTGGTGATGCCCGCATCACTCACCCGGTCGCGAAAGCGCAGGAAATCGGCCACGTCAAAGAAGTATTGGGTGATCAGGCGATTGGCCCCGGCGTCCACCTTGCGCCGCAGATTGTCCAGATCGGCCTCGGGGGAGACGGCTTCCGGATGCACCTCGGGATAGGCCGCCACGCTGATGTCGAAATCGGCAATGGCCTTCAAGCCGGCCACCAGCTCGGCGGCATTGGCATAGCCTTCCGGGTGGGGCTGAAAGCCCTGGCCAACCCCTTCCGGCGGATCACCGCGCAGGGCCACCAGGTGGCGCACCCCGGCGGCCCAGTAATCCCGTGCCACGGCATCCACCTCATCGCGGCTGGCGCCCACGCAGGTCAGATGGGCGGCCGGGGTGACGTTGGTTTCATGCAGGATGCGACGCACGGTGTTGTGGGTGCGTTCCCGGGTGGAGCCACCGGCCCCGTAGGTCACGGACATGAAACGCGGGCCCAGGGGTGCCAGAGTGGTCACGGCCTCCCACAGGCGTTTTTCCATGGCTTCAGTGCGGGGAGGGAAGAATTCAAAGGACACCTTCAGACGGGCATCGTCGTCTTTCTTCCAGCGGCTACAGGGGACTTCTTGCATGCTCGGCGCTCCTGTCCTGATGACGGCGCCGTTCTGATCACTTGCGGTACTGCAGCGGGGGTTCTGAAAAGGCGGGAACCTCTTTAGCTGCATTTATTGAGCGCCCGCAAGCTGGTATCAAATCGGCGCTTTCTGATCTTCAGGTTGGGCCAGTCGCGGTGGATTGTCAAGCCGTCACACCCAGGCCTCTCACGATTGGAACGTCACTTTTCCCCCCGATTGTCGGCGGTGGCTCCGGCCTCCTCGGACTTTGAAGGCTGGCGGGCCGCCACTTCCTTGCGACAGCGGCGCAGGGCCGTCGCCATTTCCGCCCCGCTCGCGAAGCGCTCGTCCGGCTTCTTGGCCAGGGCGCGCTTGATGAAACGGTCGAGGCAGGGCGGCAGGTCACTGCGGCCGCGCCGCACATTGGGGGTCTTGTCGTTGGCGATCTTGTACAGCAGGGTTGCCAGTGGCTCACCTTCAAAGGGCAGCTCGCCGCGCAGCATCTGGTACAGGGTTACGCCCAGGCTGAACAGATCCGAGCGGCCGTCCACTTTCCGTCCCAATACCTGCTCGGGTGACATGTAGGAGGGCGTGCCGAGGATGGTACCGGTCTTGGTCCGGCGGGAATCGGTCAGGCAGGCGACACCGAAATCGGTCAGCACCACGCGCCGGGATTCCGGCAGGTAGATCATGTTGGCCGGCTTGATGTCGCGGTGAACCACATTGCGGCCGTGGGCATAGTCCAGGGCCTCGGCCACCTGGATGACGATGTCGCAGGCGGTGATGGGTGGCAGCAGGCGACCCGGGTCGGTGTAGTGCTGCAGGCCCTTGCCATCCAGATAGTCCATGGCGATATAGGCCAGGTCCGCTTCCTCGCCCACGTCGTAGATGGTGACGATGCCGGGGTGCTGCAGCCGCCCGGCGGTTTCCGCTTCGCGGAAGAAGCGCTCGGTCACCTGTTCAAGATCCGAGCCTTCGAATTCCTGTGACAGGGCCATGGTCTTGATGGCCACGGTCCGGCCGATGCGCGGATCATGGCCGAGATAGACCACACCCATGGCCCCCCGGCCCAGCTCACGCTCGATTTCGTAGCGGCCGAGCATGGGTTTCTGCATGTCCTCGTCCGGCATCACCAGTGTGCCGCCGCCCGCACTGCGGTTGCCCAGGGCCGTTCGCGTCTCCAGCTCGGCCAGTTTACGGATGCGATCACGGCTGTCCCGGAAACCCGGCGACAGGGACTCGATGTGCCGGTGCACGCCCTGGGCGCGGGCGAACTCCCGCCGGCGCTCCAGATCCAGGCCCAGTTCATACAGGCTTTCCAGCACTGGCCCGGTGGCCGGGCAGCGCTTCAGGCGCTCGAAGGCGGCGTCCGTCTGGCCCTGTCGGCGCAGGGATTCGGCCAACTGGCGATTGGCTTCGCTCAGGGCGCCGTACAGGCCCTCCTGGCGGATATCCAGCACCCGCTTGATCAGCAGACCGGCCTGGCCCCCGACCAGAGCCACCAGCGGCATGGCCAGCTCCAGGTGCATCAGGCGGATGGTCGGCAGCAGAAACTGCAGGCCGAACAGCCCCACGGCCAACAACAGGCCCAGATAGAGGCCGCTGGTGACATTCAGTCGTGGCAGCACCAGGGTCAACCACAGCAGCACGGCGACCAGCGCCGCCCACGGCAGTGCCGGGCCCCAGGCAGGCTGGGCATAGACATGCCCGGCGTGGATGGCGCTGGCATGGCTTGCCGTCAACGCCGCCAGGTGGTGCCGCTCGTCATGGGTCGGGGCGATGATGATCAACTGCCCGGCGAGATCCGCTGTGGCGACTTCACCCGCTTGCAGGCGCTGGAAGTCCAGTCGCGGGAAAGCCTCATCCTGCCCGCGGTAGGGGAAGGGGCGATAGTGGAAGCGATTGTCCACGGCCAGAGACCGGCCCGCCACACGCAGACCATCAGCATCCAGTTGGATGGCGTCCGCGGTCTGGCCTTCAAGCAGGGCCGCCAGCTGCAGTGACAGGGCCGGCAGTCCCGCCGCGGCTTCACCGACCCGCGCCAGGGCCAGGCTGCTGCCATGGCCGGGTTCCGGCAGCAGGCCGGCGGCCTGCACCCCGTGAAGCGTCGGCAGGCTGGCCAGATAACGACGCGGTGGCTGGCCCCTCAGCAGGCCACTCTGGCGCCCGAGGCTCACCATCAGGCTTTCTTCATGGCGCGGCAGCGGCAGGGTGCTGGCAAGCAGATAGTCGGGCAGTGGCGCCTGGCGGCGCGGCGAGAAGGGGTGCTGGCCGACACGGTCCCCGGCCAGACCGAGCAGCAGCGGCGTCCGCAGCGCCTCGTCGTCGCCCAGGGCCGGCAGCGGCCAGCCCGGTGGCAACAGCAGCGCCAGCGCGGTCGGGCGGGCCTGATCCGCCGCCAGCAGGGCTTCGCCCAGGGCCGTGGCGAGAGCCGCGTCATCCGCCACGCCAGGCAGCCGCCCCGGGTCAACTTCCACCAGGCTGATGTCCGCGCTCAGCGGTCGATCTGAAGACAGTTGCATGCCCCAGCTGCTGATGCGGTCGTTCAGGGGCTGCCAGCCTCCGGTGAGGCCGGCCATGGCCACCAAAAGGCCGATCAGCAGTCCAACGAGTCCGTCCCGACGGCGTGCGCGATCCAGCACAGTCTGTCCCCGCAGTGTATGGCGTGTCTGTGCCGTGGCCGGATTATGTCCGGTCGCGGCGGGCGAATGCCTCCAAGAATAGAGGAGCCGGGCGGCCAATGACAGCCCGGCGGTATTCGCCTCTGCTATCTTGGGGGACTCAGCCCCCTGTTGACGGAGTGTGTCCATGTTCCGCACTGCATTTGCCGCCCTGATGACGAGTCTGCTCGTGGCGGTCGCCACCACCGCCCTGGCCTGGGATCGGGTGGAGACCGACGAGAAGCTCAGCCGCTCCGATGTGCTCGCCACCGGCGCCATGGCTGCCACCAGCCAGCCCCTGGCCACCCAGATGGCCCTGGAAGTCATGCGCAACGGCGGCAACGCCATTGATGCCGCCATCGCCGCCAATGCCATGCTGGGCCTGACCGAGCCCACTGGCAACGGCATCGGCGGCGATCTCTTCGCCATTGTCTGGGATGCCGAAAGCGAGCAACTGTACGGCCTCAATGCCAGCGGCCGGGCTCCCATGAGCATGACCCGCGAATGGTTCAGCGAGAACGATTACGACCGCATTCCCCAGCGTGGCCCCCTGCCGGTCTCGGTACCCGGCGCCGTGGACGGCTGGTTCGAGCTGCATGAGCGCTTCGGCCGCGTCAGCATGGAGGACATCCTGGCGCCGGCCATCCACTACGCCGAGAACGGCTTTCCCGTCACCGAGGTGATTGCCTATTTCTGGGCGCGCAATGCCGAGGTGCTTGAAGAGTACGAAAACTTCCCCGAGACCTTCATGCCCGAGGGCCGCGCCCCGAAAAAGGGCGAGATCTTTCGCAACCCGGACCTGGGCCACACCTACCGCCTGCTGGCGGAGAAAGGGCGGGATGTCTTCTACCGCGGCGAGATCGCCGAGACCATTGGCGACTACATGGAACGTCAGGGCGGTTTCCTCACCGCCGATGACATGGCCGCCCACGAATCCACCTGGATCGATCCGGTCGCCAGCAACTATCGCGGCTTCGATGTCTGGCAGCTGCCACCCAACACCCAGGGCATCGCCGCCCTGCAGATTCTCAATATCCTCGAGCACTGGGACCTGTCGGAGATGAGCCTGGATGATCCGGAATACATTCACCTCTTCGTGGAGGCCAAGAAACTGGCCTTCGAGGATCGGGCCCGCTTCTATGCCGACCCGGAGTTTGCCGACGTTCCCGTTTCGCAACTTGTTTCAAAGGAATACGCGGAGGAACGCCGCAAGCGGATCGACCGCCGACGCGCCGCCCGGGAGTTCCCGGCCGGCGACCCGCGCCTGGACAACGCCGACACCATCTACCTGACCACGGCGGATGAGGACGGCAACATGGTGTCCCTGATTCAGAGCAACTACCGGGGCATGGGGTCGGGCATGACGCCGGATGGCCTCGGCTTCGTTCTTCAGAACCGCGCCGAGATGTTCAACCTGGACCCGGATCACCCCAACAGCCTTGAGCCGGGCAAGCGCCCCTTCCACACCATCATTCCGGCCTTTGTCACCCGTAATGGCGAACCCTTCATGAGCTTTGGCGTCATGGGCGGTGCCATGCAGCCCCAGGCCCATGCCCAGATCATCATCAACATGGTGGATTTCGGCATGAGCCTGCAGGGCGCCGGTGACGCCCCGCGCATCTCCCACATCGGCAGCTCCCAGCCCGAAGGCGACGTCATGCGCGACGGCGGCACCGTCCACCTGGAGAGCGGCTTCTCCGAATCCACGCTGCGCGCCCTGAGACGAAAGGGCCACAAAGTGGAAATCGGCGGCGCCGGCTTCGGCGGCTACCAGGCCATCATGCGCGACCCGGAAACCGGCGTCTGGTACGGCGCCTCGGAGCCGAGAAAGGATGGTTATGCCGCGGGGTATTAGCCCCCAGCTACCCCGGCCATCGTTGTCGTTGTCGTTGTCGTAATCGTTGTCGGGTTTTTCCTTTATCTCGATAAAATCCGACAACGACAACGACAACGACAACGACAACGACAACGACAACGACAACGACAACGACAACGACTACGATTGTGAACAATCCTTTATGGCACAATGCCAGCAGACCTTCTGGTGACAATAAGAAAGGAAACCGGCAATGAGCGCTCGCTATCCCCGTGATTCCTGGGCCACCCGGTCCGAAGTCTTTTCCTGCAACGGCATGGCCGCCACCTCCCAGCCACTCGCCACCGAGGCCGCGGTATCGGTCCTTCGCGAGGGTGGTTCGGCGGTGGATGCCGCGATTGCCGCCAATGCCGTGCTGTGTGTGGTGGAGCCCACCGGCGCCGGGCTGGGCGGTGATCTCTTCGCCATGGTCTGGGATCCCGCAGAGAAGAAGCTCAAGGGCATGAATGCCAGCGGCGGAGCGCCGGGGGCGGCCGGCCGCAGCTGGTTCGAGGGCAAGGGTTACAAGGCCATCCCTGACAAGGGGGCCCTGTCGGTGAGTGTGCCCGGCGCCGTGGGCGGCTGGTACGAGCTGCACCGTCAGTACGGGCGTCTGCCCATGTCCCGCCTGCTCGAGCCCGCGGTGGCCTACGCCCGCGACGGCTTCCCGGTCAGCGAGATCATCGCCACGGAATGGGCCGCCAATGCCCAGCGCCTGGCCGATGAGCCGGGTTTCGCCACCACCTTCCTGCCCGCCGGCCGCGCTCCGCGAAAGGGTGAGCGCTTCCGCAACCCCGGCCTGGCCCGCCTGCTGGCCGGCATGGCCCAGGATGGCGAGCAGGTCTTCTATCAGGGGCCGGCCGCCCGCAGCATGTCGGAGACCGTGCAGCAAGCCGGCGGCCTGCTTTCGGAGCAGGATCTGGCCGCCTACAAGCCGGAATGGGTCGAGCCCCTGTCGGTGGATTTCCACGGCAAGACCGTGTGGCAGCTGCCGCCCAATGGCCAGGGCATTGCCGCCCTGCAGATGCTGCGCCTGCTGGAGCCCTGGGATCTCAAGAAGGCCGGCTTCGGCAGCCCCGAGCACGTGCATCTGCTGGTGGAGGCCAAGAAACTGGCCTTCGCCGATCGCGCCCGCTATTACGCCGACCCGTCCTTCGCCAAGGTACCGGCCGAAGAGCTCATCTCCAAGGCTTACAATGACGAGCGCCGGCGCCTGCTGGACGCGAACAAGGCCGTTCGTGACATTCCCGCCGGCGAGCCGAAACTGGATGGGGGTGACACCGTCTACCTCACCACGGCGGATTCCGAGGGCATGATGGTCTCGCTCATCCAGAGCAATTACATGGGCATGGGTTCGGGCGTGGTCCCCGTCGGCCTGGGCTTCAGCCTGCAGAACCGGGGCTGCCTGTTCAGCCTGGAAGCCGGCCACCCCAATGTCATTGCCCCCGGCAAGCGCCCCTTCCACACCATCATGCCCGGCTTTGTCACCCGCGACGGCGAACCCTGGCTGAGCTTTGGCGTCATGGGCGGTGCCATGCAGCCCCAGGGCCAGGTCCAGGTGCTGATCAATCTGCTGGCCTTCGGCATGAACCTGCAGGCGGCCGGTGATGCCCCCCGCATTCGCCACGACGGCAGCCCCGGCCCCACCGGTAAGTCCGCCGACGAGAACGGCGGCGTGGTTCACCTGGAGCCAGGCTTCCCGGAGGGAACCGCCGAGGCCCTCAATGACCGCGGCCACACCGTGCAGATCGGCCACGGCCATTACGGCGGCTTCCAGGCCATCGCCTGGAACCCGGTGGACCGCATCTGGCGCGGCGCCTCCGAATACCGCAAGGACGGCCAGGCCAGCGGTTATTGAGCGAATGGGCTCGGACGAAAGATTCGCTGTCTTCTTGGACTTCGATTGGCCGTTGGACCTTTCGGCTTGGCGCTGAGGGAGCATTCCGGTTTGGGTGTTGCATGCGCTGCTCAGGGACGCCGTGAGTCCATCCTTGGAGGCTCTGGCCGCGACATCCTTGTCGCTCACAGCCCTGATCAGCGCATGCAATACCCAAACCTACCTTGTGGGGGTGGCGCCTGTTTCCTGCCATCGGATGGATAGGTTCAGTCAATGGTGGGCAGGTGTTAGAAGGTAATGGGCCGGGACGCCCCCCAAGCGCCGAGCCGAAGGGTCCGGCGCTAAGCGAAGTCGAAACACCCTCCGGCCCAACCTCGGCAGCGATTCCTCAGGAAGCAGACCGCGCCTACAGGGGCACAAGACCGGCCCCTGGTATTCAGCTGGCCTCGAGCCAGCCAAGGGCGTTAAAATGGCCTGTTCATCCGCGCAAACAGGTCCTGTTGCCCCATGGCGTCCATTCGAGTGCAGGGTGCCCGCACCCACAATCTCCAGAACATTGATGTCGAGCTGCCGCGCGATCAGCTGATCGTGATCACCGGCCTGTCCGGTTCCGGCAAGTCCTCGCTCGCCTTCGATACCATCTATGCCGAGGGTCAGCGACGCTATGTGGAATCCCTGTCCACCTACGCGCGCCAGTTCCTGTCCATGATGGAAAAGCCGGACATTGACGACATCGAGGGTCTGTCGCCGGCCATTTCCATCGAGCAGAAGTCCACCTCCCACAACCCCCGTTCCACCGTGGGCACGGTGACCGAGATCTACGATTACCTGCGCCTGCTCTACGCCCGCGCCGGCCAGCCCCGCTGTCCCGATCACGACATCACCCTGGATGCCCAGACCATCAGTCAGATGGTGGATCAGGTGCTGGCCCTGCCCGAGGGGACCAAGTGCATGCTGCTGGCGCCGGTGGTGGACAATCGCAAGGGCGAGCACGTGCAGCTCATCCAGGAGCTGCGCGCCCAGGGCTTCATCCGTGCCCGTATCAACGGCGAAGTCTGGGAGCTGGACGACCCGCCCAAGCTGGACCTGCGCAAGAAGCACACCATCGAAGTGGTGGTGGATCGCTTCAAGGTGCGCGATGACCTGGCCCTGCGCCTGTCGGAATCCTTCGAGACGGCCCTGCGCCTGGCCGAGGGCAGCGCCCGGGTGGCCTTCATGGACGAGCCCGAGCGGGAAGCGCTGGTGTTCTCCGAGAAGTTCGCCTGCCCGGAATGCGGATACAGCCTCTCCGAGCTGGAGCCGCGCCTGTTCTCCTTCAACAACCCCAATGGGGCCTGCCCCAGCTGTGACGGCCTGGGCGTGAACCAGTTCTTTGACCCGGAGCGCGTGGTGCGCGACCCGGAGCTCAGCCTGGCCGGTGGTGCCGTGCGCGGCTGGGATCGCCGCAACCCCTACTACTGGCGCCTGATCAAGACCCTGGCCGCCCATTACGGCTTCGACCCGGACACACCCTTCAACGAGCTGCCCGAGGCCACCCGGGACGCGCTGCTCTGGGGCAGTGGCGAGGAAGAGATCGGATTCGAGTACCCCAGCGCCTCCGGTGGCACCGTCACCCGGCATCATCCCTTCGAGGGCGTGCTGCCGAACATGCAGCGGCGATACCGTGAGACCGAGTCGAGCATGGTGCGTGAGGAACTGGCGCGCTATGTCAGCAGCCGTTCCTGCCCCGACTGCAACGGCAGCCGCCTGAATCGCTCGGCCCGCCATGTCTTCGTGGCCGAACGCACCCTGCCGGAGATCTCTCGCCTGTCGGTGGCCGAAGCCAATGCCTTCTTCCGCGGCATGAATCTGCCCGGCAAGCGCGGCAAGATCGCCGAGAAGATCCTCAAGGAGATCATCGAACGCCTTGGCTTCCTGGTGGATGTGGGCCTGGAGTACCTCACCCTGGAACGCAGCGCCGAAACCCTGTCCGGCGGCGAGGCCCAGCGCATTCGCCTGGCCAGCCAGATCGGTTCCGGCCTGGTGGGGGTGATGTACATCCTGGATGAACCCTCCATCGGCCTGCATCAGCGGGATAACCGCCGCCTGCTCAACACCCTGTTCCGCCTGCGCGACCTGGGCAATACCGTGATCGTGGTGGAGCATGATGAAGACGCCATCCGCAGCGCCGATCATGTCCTGGACATGGGCCCCGGCGCGGGTGTGCACGGCGGCCAGGTCGTGGCCCAGGGCAAGCCGGCGGACGTGGAAGGCAACAGCGCCTCCCTCACCGGCCAGTATCTCTCCGGCCGCCGCCGCATCGATGTACCGGAAAAGCGCAAGCCGGTGGAAAAGGGCCGGGAACTGGTGGTGCGCGGCGCCCGCGGCAATAATCTGCGCAACGTGGACGTGACACTGCCCCTGGGCGTGATGACCTGCGTCACCGGCGTGTCCGGCTCCGGCAAGTCCACCCTGATCAACGAGACCCTCTACAAGTACCTGGCGCGGGAGATCAATCGCGCCACCACCACACCGGCCCCCTGTGAGGCGGTGGATGGCCTGGAACACATCGACAAGGTCATCGATATCGACCAGAGCCCCATCGGCCGTACGCCGCGTTCCAACCCGGCCACCTACACGGGCCTGTTCACACCCATTCGCGAGCTGTTTGCCGGTACCCAGGAATCCCGTTCACGCGGTTACAAGCCCGGCCGTTTCAGCTTCAACGTCAAGGGTGGCCGCTGCGAGGCCTGCCAGGGCGACGGTGTGATCAAGGTGGAGATGCACTTCCTGCCGGATGTCTACGTACCCTGCGATGTCTGTCATGGTGCCCGCTACAACCGCGAGACCCTGGATATCCGTTACAAGGGCCTGACCATCTCCGAAGTGCTGGATCTCACCATCGAGGATGCCCTGGACTTCTTCGATGCCGTGCCGGTCCTCAAACGCAAGCTGCAGACCCTCATGGACGTGGGCCTGAGCTATGTGCGTCTGGGCCAGAACGCCACCACCCTCTCCGGCGGCGAGGCCCAGCGCGTGAAGCTCGCCCGGGAACTGTCCAAGCGCGACACCGGCAAGACCCTCTACATTCTCGACGAGCCCACCACCGGCCTGCATTTCCACGACATCAACCAGCTGCTGGGTGTGCTGCGCCGTCTGCGCGAGAACGGCAACACCGTGCTGGTGATCGAGCACAACCTGGACGTGATCAAGACCGCCGACTGGATCATCGACATGGGCCCCGAAGGCGGCAGTGGCGGCGGTAGCGTCGTCTGCACCGGTACCCCGGAAGACGTGGCCCGACACCCCACCTCCCACACCGGCCGCTTCCTCGCCGACATCCTGGAACAGACCCAACGCCAGGCGGCTGATGCCAAGGGGTGAAAGGCGAAAACATTTAGCCGCGAAATGCACGCTAAATGGACGCTGGATTGGGGCCGTGCGTGAAGTGGTGCCGTGCTGATTCGGAGGGGCCCTGCCTGCGGATGGCAGGGAAGCTGGATCACGAAATGAACACGAAATGGACACAAGATAAAAGACAAAAGAATATTGGCCACAGATGAACACGGATGGACGCAGATGTGGGCCGTGCCATGGGTGATGACGTGCGGCTTCGGAAGGGCCGTGCCGGATGTTGGCAGTGGGTTGGCTATAGGCAGCGTGGGAGCGGATTTATCCGCGATGACAATTTATCGGTTGGCACGCCACTAAACCGACGCCCCCTGTAGGCGCGGATTCATCCGCGCAATGGCTTGAATTCGCCGTTTGATTCTCTAAAGGGATCGTTGCAATCCGTGATGCACCTCAATGAATGGCGGGACGTCGGATTCCGGCCATTGCGCGGATAAATCCGCGCCTACAGCGAGGCCATAGAGGGTGGCATGCAAGATCAGGGATTGTCATCGCGGATAAATCCGCTCCCACGCTGCCTATAGCCAACCCACCGCCATCCCCAAGCACGGCCCCTCCGAAGCAGCACGGCACCACTTCACGCACGGCCCAACATCTAGCGTCCATTTCGCGTCCATCTCGCGGCTAATCTTTTCGCCTCATTCAAGATACTGCACCGAGAACCACTCCCGGTTATCCGTCCATACCTGCTTGACCGTCCATCCCGCCTTGCCGGCCAGTTCTTCGAAGGCACGGAAGGTGAACTTGTAGCTGCATTCGCTGAGGATGTATTCGCCCTTGTCGAAGTGAAAAGTGTCTCCGCCGATGGTGACATCCTGTTCGATCTCGCTCACCAGGTGCATTTCGATGCGGCTCTCCTCGTCGTTCCACTCGGCCCGGTGACTGAAGTTGCTCACATCGAAGTTCCCGCCCAGTTCCCGGTTGATGCGGTGCAGCAGATTGAGGTTGAACAGGGCAGTGATCCCGTCCCGATCGTTGTAGGCCTTCTCCAGGGTCACCCGATCCTTGCGCAGATCCACGCCAATGATCAGGCCACCCTCGCGTCCCACTTTCTTTTTCATGATCTTTAACAGGTCGACTGCATCTGCCGGATCAAAATTGCCGATGGTGGAGCCGGGGAAGTAGACCACACGTCGTTTCTCCGCTGTTTCCGGCTCGGGAATATCGAATTCGCTGGTGAAGTCAGCGCAGACGGGCAAGATGGGGAGAGCGGGAAAGTCCTGCCGCAGGCCCTGGACAGCATCCAGCAAATGCTCCCTGGAGATTTCCACTGGCACATAGGCGGCCGGTTCCCTGAGGGCGGCCAGCAGCCGTCGGGTTTTCAGGCTGGAGCCACTGCCCGGTTCGATGACCATGGCCTGCGGCCCGGTGACCGCCGCGATATCGTCCATGTGTTCATTGAGGATCTGCAGCTCGGTGCGCGTGGGGTAGTACTCGGTCAGCTCACAGATGCGATCGAACAGCATGGAGCCTTCCGCGTCGTAGAAGTACATGGAAGAGATCCACTTCTGCTTCGCCGACAGGCCGTCCTTTACGTCGGCCATGAAGTCCTTCTTCGTCGGCTGCTGATCCTGCAGCTCCTGTTCGTCGCTGACTGACATCCTTATTGATCCTTGTTGTTATAAATCCTTCGCCAGCCGAATACCCGTGAACTGCCATCGGCTGGGCGGATAGAAGAAGTTTCGATAGGTGACGCGGATATGATCGGCGGGGGTGACGCAGGAGCCACCGCGCAGCACCATCTGGTTGCACATGAACTTGCCGTTGTATTCCCCCACGGCCCCCGCGGCTGCCCTGAAGCCGGGGTAGGGGGCATAGGGACTGGCGGTCCACTCCCACACATCGCCAAACAGCTGATAGAAGCGGCGCTGTTGCTGCCCGGTGCCACCGGGATGATAGAAACCGCTATCGACGAAGTGTCCCTCCGTGGGCTGTTCCCGGGCGGTGACTTCCCATTCCGCTTCCGTGGGCAGGCGGTGCCCGGCCCAGCGGGCAAAGGCATCGGCCTCGTAGAAGCTCACGTGACTGACGGGAGCATAGGGGTCGAGGGCACGCTGGCCGGCGAGCGTGAATTCGCTTTCCAGCTCCTCGTCCCAGTAGAAGGGGCGATCCCAGCCCGCCTGCTGGACGGTGGCCCAGCCATCCGACAGCCACAGGGCCGGATCCCGGTAGCCGCCATCGCGAATGAAATCCCGGTACTCGGCATTTGTGATCAGGCGGTTGGCAATGGCATGGGGCTGGAGCAGGGTTCGGTGGCGCGGGCCTTCATTGTCGAAGGCGAAGCCGCCGCCATCGAAGCCGAGCTCATGAATGCCTTCTGAACCCGCAATGAATTCGATGGGCCCCGGCATGGCGGCGCGACCGGGCGTGCGTTCATGGTAGGCCGGTCGCAAGGGATTGGCCGACAGCACATGCTTGATGTCGGTGAGGATCAGTTCCTGATGCTGCTGTTCGTGATGGGTGCCCAGCAGGATCAGCGGGCCCAGCTTCTCGTCCTCGCCCCCCTGTTCGATCAGTGCCTCCATGGCCGTGTCCACATGCCGGCGCCAGGCCATGATCTCCTCGACGCCGGGCCGGCTGATCAGCCCCCGATCCGGGCGCTGATACATCTGTCCGAGGGTGAAATAGTAGGAGTTGAACAGGTAGTCGAAGCCGGGGTGAAAGACGCGGTAGCCGGGCAGCTGTTCCTGCAGCAGGAAGCGTTCGAAGAACCAGGTGGTATGGGCCAGATGCCATTTGGTGGGGCTCACGTCCGGCATGGTCTGGACGGTCATGTCCTCCGCGCTGAGAGGAGCCGCCAGGGCCTCGCTCTGCTTCCGAACCGCGCGGTAGCGCGCCATCAGGGCCGCGGAAGACGTGACAGCGGCCTGCCCGGTTTCGCGGGTGATACCCATCTCAACCTCCAGGCGCCAGGCGCTAATGGTCGGGCAACCAGATTAGAACGTCAGTGGCTAAAGATCAAAGAGCGGCCGGCGGCCTCAGCAGGGGCATTGTCCAGGCTTGTCCGTGGTGAAGCCGGCCGTTTTCGTCCACCTGCAGCACGGCAGTTTCCTTCAGTACGCCCATCCGCAGGCCCTTGAGGTGTCCGTCGCCGGCGTGACGCAGAATCGCCCGCAGGCCCGGGTCGGCGGGTGACCAGTCCAGCGAGCGCCACTGGCCGTTGGCGTCCAGGCGGATCCGGACACTGGTGGTCTGAGCGGCCGAATGCAGTTGCACATCCGCCAGCCAGCCGTCCTCACCCGTCAGGCGCGGGCGCACGCCCAGCAGTTCCATGCCCTCGATGCCATCCGTCATACGTGCACCTGCCTGTTCCCGCAAGCGCACCATGACGGCGGCCTCCCGGTGGTCGGCCGGGGAGGGTCGGTGGCGGCTGTCACCCAGCAGCCCGCGCACCCGGTCCATCACGGACCGACCATGCACCGAGGCCGCTTCGGCGTCCTGGCCCAGCAAAGGCAGGCTGGCCGCCAGCCCGCTGGCGACGATCTCCAGCCGTTGATCGATGCGCGAGATCTGCCAATGGCCTCCCTCCGGGTGGGAAATCCGAACGGGCCCTGACGGCAAGGCCTGAAGTACCGTGGGCAGGGCTTCACCGGGGGCTGCGGGAATCGGCCTGTCCCTGGCCAGGAGGCTGACCACGGTCTGGCGCAGCTCCCAGGCCCGAAAATGTTCACTGTTGCTGGCCAGCAGCAACCATTCATCGTCGCCGGGCCACCAGGCCAGTTCCGTGGAAAAGGGGCCAAAGCCACCATCGTGGCCGATGCGCCGCCCGCGTTCGTCGCGGCTGACCGCAAGACCCAGGCCATAGGCCTCTTCCGGGCTGAGCCGGAGCTGAGGTTCTCGCCAGCGCCGGGCGAGGCCCTCATCCATGGGTGCCGCCCCGCGCAGCAGGGGGACGATCCCGGCCATGTCGCGCATGTTCCCCATGAGCGCCCCGGCCCCCATCAGGTTCCAGCCCGGTATGCCCCGGGGCCAGGCCCGTTCCGAGAAACGGCCCCAGCGCAGGCCACCGTCATAGCCCACCGCTTCATCCGGTGCGAGCCCGCCAACCGAAGCGCCCCGCAGGTCGGCCGGGATCAAGAGTTCTTCGCGCATCAGCGTCTCGAAGGCCGTTTCCGCCGCGACCGAGAGCAGGGCGGCGGCCAGATTGAAACCCAGGTTGGAATAGACAAAGCCCTGGCCGGGTTCATGCAGCGGGCGGCTGCGCAGGGCGCGGTCAATGAGCGTGTCCCGGTCGATTGGCTCGAACTCCGGCGGGCCGTCGAAGCCCGGATGGGCAAGCTGGGCGGCCAAACCTGATTGATGGCTGAGCAGATGTCTGATCTGAATGTCGTGCTTATTGCCGGGCACATCGTCCAGCAAGCGCTGCAGGGGCGCATCCAGGCGAATGATGCCGTCGGCTTCCAGGCGCAGGGCCAGCGCGGCAGTCAGTGGCTTGCTGACGGACAGCCAGGGGAAGGCGGTGTCCGCGGTGAAGGCAAGGTCTGCGGACCGATCCGCCTGTCCAAAACCGCGCAGCAGACCTGCCTCCGTTCCGGTACCGGCGGCCACGGCACCCGAGAAGCCCCAGGCCTCCAGACGCTCGAAGGCTTCGACCAGGGGGTTGGCGTCGGCCGGCAGACTGAGCAGCAGGGCGAGCAGCAGGCCGAGTGTGGGGGGCTGGCGTTTCATGGCTACTAGAATAGCCGCCGTGAGCGGGAAAAACCCCGTGTTTTCGCCGCCATTTCCGCCCCATCCCTTGACGCAAGCCGCCCGGACCGGTTTAATACGCGTCTTCCCGTCAATGCGGTTCCGCATCCTCCGGCGGGAACAGTCAGACCATCCGGCGGCCAGGTAGCTCAGTCGGTAGAGCAGGGGATTGAAAATCCCCGTGTCGGCGGTTCGATTCCGTCCCTGGCCACCATTTTCTCCCCATCCGGTTATCGTTGCTTCCACTGGCCATTGTTGCTGCGTCAGAGGAATCGAACCCATTTTCTATTGTGTCGGCGGTTCAGCCGTTCGCGGCGTGGATCGTGTTGCGACCGTGAGAGCCGTCCTGCCGGAACCCGTCCCTGGCGCCCAGGCCAGGCCGCACTTCCCTGTGCGGCCGCGAACTGAGCTGCGAAATGCCACCGGCATTTCGGTCTCAGTTCGCCCATCCCTGGCCACCATTTTTCCTCGTTTGTTGATCGTTGCCGCCAGGCTCCTTTCGGTGCCAGCTTTATTGGAATCGAACCCCTCATTATTGTGTCGGCGGTTCAGCCGTTGACGGCATGGGTCGTGTTGCGACCGTGAGATGGACCATGCGGGGTACCCGTCCCTGGCGCGCCGGCCAACCCGCCGAATCACCGCTCTGGAAAGGGTCTTGGTGGCCCTGACCAGAACCGTGGGAAACAGGGATGTTTCCCTCGAGCCTACAGGGATGTATTCACGGCGTGTTCTGGGCAGGGCCACCAAGACCCGATTTGGCCACCACGCCCGAATTTCCTCCCCGCTTTTCCGCGAAGAACCTTACTTGTTGTGTCGGCGGTCCTACCCATCGCGGCCTGGATGGTGTCGCGACCCTTTCCTTATCTCGGTAGCGTAAGCTGGGGCCATTCCGGGACGTCCATGTTGGGGATGGTGATGAAGCGTCTGACGAAACTGTTCTTTCTTGGCCTGGCCACGCTCTTGCCAGCGGTATTCCTTCTCTATCTGATGCTGGGGCTCCTGTTCTGGGCCGAGCATCTGCTGGGGCAGTGGCTGGCTGTGTGGTTGCCGGCGGGGTGGTATCTACCGGGCATGGGTCTTATTGCGGGGGTGCTGCTGGTTCTGTTGACGGGGGTGCTGGCGCGCAGCTGGATCGGGCCGCCGGTGGGGCGCTGCTTATCGCGGCGTATTGGCCGCATTCCCCTGATCGGGCGCCTGTATCTCACCGTGCGGGATGTGGCCCGTCGTTTTTCCGGGGAGCGGCCCACCGGCTTTTCCGCCGTGGTGTTCGTGCCGGAGTCCGACGATCCGGCGGCGGGCGGTCGTCTCGGCCTGGTGGCCGAGCGTCAGCCGGTGGCCTGCGGGGTGGCCGGGCGGGCACTGGTGGCGGTGTATTTCCCGGCCCCCTTCCAGCCGGGCGGCGAGCTGCTGTTCTATCCGTCGGATCGCCTGGTGGACTGCGACATGAGCGTCGACGAGGCCATGAGCCTGATTCTCAGTGGTGGTCTGGCGGCGGCGCCCGAAGTGCCCGCTGCCGGTCAGGGCGATAATGGATAAAAAGATGACTGTTGCCGAACCGTTTCCACGGATTCTCATCTAATCTTCTGAAAACGATCCGGTAGCCACAGCATGGGGTTGCGGGCCGGGTCGGCCACGGTCGCCCTGACGGCGGTTGGGGTTTCTGTCCTTGCGCTCGATCTTGCGTCGCCTGGCGGTTCGCCAGCTCCGAAACCTGGGCCTCTTCCTGGTTCTGTTCTTCCTTCTCGCCCTGTTGTTCCTCGATGGCTCGCTCCATCTGCATGCTGCTTCGGGCCTTGAGCCGCCCCTCATGCTGGGCATGCTGGCCGTGATGACCGGCGGCCTGGCCGCGCTCGCCTTGCTGTATCGTCGCTGGCGGCCCTCGCCACCGCTGCGGCTGGATGAGCTGCAGGCCATGATCGATCTCTTGCCGGCGCAAGTCTGTGTGCTGGATGGCGAGGGGTGTATCGTTCTCGTGAACCGCGAGTGGCAGCATTTTGCGGAGGCGGCCGGCGTGCCGTTGGCGTCAGTGGGGGTGGGGGTGGATTACCTGGCGGTCTGCGAGCTGGGCCGGCGTCAGGGGGCCGACGGTGCCGAGCCGGTGGCGCAAGGCATTCGCGCCGTGATGGCCGGATCCCCGGCACCTCCGACACTGATCAATGCCTGCCACTGGGGAGCGCGTCGGCGTTGGTTTCAGGTGGGGATATCGGGCCTGCCCGGGTGGCCGGGTGCGCTGGTGGTGCACACGGAGGTCACCGACGCTCTGCTGGGTGTGGAGGCGCAGCGTCTGAGCGAGGCTGCCTTTGCCAATGCCGGTGAGGGCATGGCCGTGTGTGACAGCGAGTTGCGGGTGCTTCGGGTCAATGAGGCGCTGGCCCGGTTGCTGGGTCGGGAGGATCTGCCCGGCAACCCCTTGCCGCTTGGCGATCTTGACGGAGAAGAGCCCATCCTGGATGACCAGGGCCGCTGGCGCAGCGATTGCGCCTTGACCGGAGCCGGGGGCGTGCCGGTTCGGGCCCATGTCAGCCTGGCCCGGGTGCGCAATGCGGACGAGGTGGACAGTCTCGTGGTGGCCACGGTGACGGATCTCTCCCGGTTCGAGGCCTATCAGGCGCGCATTGATTACCTTGCCTACCACGACGAGATCACGGGTCTCCCCAATCGGCGCCACCTCGAAGAAGTCCTGACCGAGGCCATGAACCCGCTGATGAAGGATCGACGGGGGGCGCTGGTTCTGATCGGCATGGATCGCCTGCAACCCATCAATGAATCGCTGGGGCACGCCATCGGTGACCAGGTACTGCGCATGGCCGCGGAGCGCTTGCGGGCCTTCGCCGAAGCCCGCTGGTCGCTGGCACGGCTGGCCGGAGACGAATTCGCCCTGTGGCTGGAGGGGCGCGGCGCCGGTCAGGTACGCCTGCCGGTGCAGTCCCTGTTGCGGCTGTTGTCGGAACCGCTGGAAATTGCCGGTCATCAGCTCTACATGACAGCCAGTGCCGGGGTGGCCTGCTTTCCCGATGACGGCGACGAACCGGAAACCATCCTGCGCGCGGCGGACATTGCCCTGGCCGTGGCCAAGCAGAAGGGCCGCAACCGCATCCAGTTCACCCAGGCGGACATGAACGAACGGGTGGAGGAGGAACTGTTCCTCAGCCAGGAACTGGTCAATGCACTGGCGATGAATCAGTTGCGTGTGGCCTATCAACCGATCATCTGCCTGGGAACACTCGGAGTTGCTGGCGTGGAGGCACTGTTGCGCTGGCAGCATCCGGACCTGGGGGAGGTGGCACCGGATCGCTTCATTCCCCTGGCCGAGGACACGGGCCTGATCATTCCCATCGGCGAGTGGGTGTTGCGCGAGGCCTGTCGCCAACTGCTGGCCTGGGAGGAGGCCGGGCAGTGTTGTCCGAGGGTGTCGGTGAACCTGTCCGTGGCGCAGTTCCGCGACAGCAACCTGGTCAGTCGCATCGTGGGTATCCTGGCGGAAACCGGTATCCCGCCCGGGCGACTGTGTCTGGAAGTGACCGAGAGCACTCTGGCCTCGGATCCGGAGCTGGCGCAGGAAGTGCTGGGTTCGCTCCGGCGAGTCGGCATTTCCATCGCCGTGGATGATTTCGGCACTGGATACAGTTCACTGGCCTATCTTCGGCAATTCCCGCTGGATGTGCTCAAGGTGGATCGACGTTTCGTTGCCCGCATTGAGGAGGACGGAGATGATGCCGCCATAACCCGGGCAGTGATCACCCTGGCTCGGGAGCTGGGCCTCAAGGTTGTGGCCGAGGGTGTCGAAAAGAACGGTCAGCTCAGGCTGCTTCGGCAATGGGCCTGCAGTGAAGCGCAGGGCTTCTTGCTTGCCCGGCCCCTGTGGGGCAAGGATATCGACCTGTCGCGGTTATTGAGCGGCTTGCGAAAACGGCTGGAAAATCACGCCTGAACTGCTTTAATTTGATGCATAACATTACAGTTCACCCGTCTGTCGCTCCTTTAACGCCTTCGATCCTCCTTCTGCCCCGGCGGGGCATCCATGTTCCTTTAAGCTGTGCGGCGACGATCAGTGAACAGGGAGCCTGCACCCGGGCGCCATGCCTTGCGGTGTCACCAAAGACGGTGGGCAGGGATGTGATCACATGAGAAGGTGTCCCCGAATCGGGGCAAAAGGCTTTCTTCCTTCGCTGCCGCTTCCGGTGGCGACCCTCCCCTTCGGGCTGCTGTTCCCATCGTCACCTGAGCGATCCTGTCGCCACTGGTTGTCCGTGTGCTTCGCCCTTCTTTTCCTCCTCCTCCCCGCTGCCGTTGCGGCCGACGAGGATCAGCGCCCGTTGCGGCTCAGTGGTGTCATCTACCTGGGTGATCTGCCGACCCTGATTGCGCATGAGAAGGGCTTTTTTCGTGCCCAGGGTCTCGAACTCGATGTGGAATTCGGTGTTTCCGGGAAGGACAATCTGGCTCGCCTGCGGGCGGGGGAACTGGACTTCGCGTTGATGGCGCTGACCCCGCTGGTGCTTGATGTGCTCAATCAGTCCCCCACGGATGACGCCAACGCACCATTGATTCTGGCCAATGTCTCTCATTCCCTGGGGCTCAATTACGTGGTTGCCCGCCCGGACAGTGGCATCGAATCACCGGCCGATCTCCCCGGGCGGCCCTTTGGCGTGATGCCGGGCACCAATGCCGAGTTTCTGCTGTCCCGGTTTGCCCGATACCACGGAATCCGGATTGACGAGAAAGACATTCGGCCCATGCCCACGCCCGAAGTGCATGATGCGCTGCTTGAGGGGTCGCTGGAGGCCGGCGTGTTGTGGGAACCCTGGGCCTCCCAGCTGGAAAGCAGGCTGGGTGAGGCCCTGGTGCGTTTCCCCGTCCGCCAGGTCTATACCGCCCGCTGGGTGCTGGTGGCGCGAAGGGGCGTGATGGACGCCGATCCGGAAGCGGCGGAAGGTCTGTTGCGGGCCTATCTGAATACCGTGAATTTCATCGAGCGCAACCAGGACGAGGCCATTGCCATCTATGCGCGGCATGCCGAGTTAAGCCCGGATCTGGTGCGTCGGCAGTGGGACGGGCTCATCTATGGCCTGACCCTCAACTGGGCGCTGGTGACCGGCATCCGGCAGCAGGCGGAATGGGCACGAGCCAATGGCCTGGCTTCTGTCGATTCCCGCCTTGATGTCTTTTCCCTGATTGAACGTCGCCCCTTGCAGCGCATGGCGCCCACGCTGGTACTGCTTCCCGGAAATCCGCCGGTTGCGGGGAGGGCGGAGTAATGCGCCTGCGCTACCTCTCACAGAGCATCACGATCCTGTGCCTGGCCGGCCTGATTCTGATTGCGGGTTTTGGCTATGTGGTAATCAATGATCTCCGCCAGGCGCGGGTGGATACCGATCGCCTCCTGTCTCTGCAGCAGCGCGTTGACATGCTGTCGATGGTGAGTGAAAGCATGTTGCTGTTCGAGCCGGACGCGGCATTGCTTGACGCGCTCAAGTCAGAAGGTCAGGCATTACAGGCCGCGTTCAGGGAGCTGGAACAGAATCACCCGGGCGCAATGCGAATGGGGCGTTACATCGATCTGACGCTGGAACTGGTGGAGGTGGAACAGGCCCGGGCCCTTGCGGGGCAATCGGGGCCGGGGGAGGGAATGCTCGGCCTGGATCAGCGAAGCCGCGACATCCTGAGTCAGCTGGCCGGGCACAACATGGCGCTGCACAGTGCCCTGGCCGGCATGATCCGGGAGCGCCAGGCCGTGGCGGCGGAGCAGGGTAATGTCGCGGTCTCCGCCCTGGCCGTTTCCGCGTCCTTCTTCGCGCTGCTCTGTGTGATGGCCTTCATGACACTGCACCGTCGCCTGGGGCAGCCGGTCAATCACCTCACGGATGTCATTCGGCGCCTGGAAGGTGGCGAGCGCACCGCAAGAGCCAGGCTGCCCGGCCGTGACGAAATGGCGAAGCTTGCCGATGCCTTCAATCATCTTCTGGATCGGCAGCAGGCCACCGAGCAGGAGTTGCGGGATTACGAGGAGAGCCTGGAGCAAAGTCACCGCTGGCTTGCCGAATCGCAGCAGATTGCCCATGTGGGCAGCTTGCGCCTGCATATTCCTACCGAACACCTGGCCTGGTCGGAAGAAAGTTTCCGAATCTTTGGTCTTGATCCGTCCACCTGGTCGGGTGCGCCGCAGGATTTCATCCGCCTGATCCATGGTGATGATTATGCGGATTTTGTTCGAAAACGGTCGAAAGCACTGGCCGGTGAGGGCGACCTGGATGTGGAGTACCGCATCACCCGGCCCGATGGCGCACAGCGCCATATTCGTCAGCGGGCTATCGTGCGACGGGATGCCAATGGCGAGCCCGAGTACCTGGTGGGCACCTTGCAGGACATCACTGATCAACGAGTCACGGCGCATGCCCTGGCCGAACAGCAGCGGCTGCTCGAGATGGCCGGTCGCCTCGCCCGCTTCGGCAGCTGGTCGGTGGACGTGGCGGAGGCGCGGGTCTACTGGTCGGAGGTGGTCTGCGAAATCTTCGAAGTGCCCCATGGCACCCGCTTTTCCGTGGATGAAGGCATTGCTTACTACGCCCCCGAGTACCAGGACATCATCGCCCGGCGCTACGAGAACTGTGTCTTTGGTGGCGAACCCTTTGACGAAGAGCTTGAGGTGATCACCGCCAAGGGGCGCCGCATCTGGGTGCGGGCAACCGGTGAGGCGGTGTATGACCGTTCCGGGGTGGTGGTGACGGTCCAGGGGGCTTTGCAGGACATTTCCGATTTCAAGCGAGCCCAGAAGCGGGCGGCCCAGCTGGGGCATCGTTTCCAGTCCGTGCTTGAAAACCTGAACGAGGCCTTCTTCACGCTGGATGAGAACTGGCGTTTTTCCTATCTCAATACCGAGGCGATCCGCTTGCTGCAGAAACCGGCGTCCAGTCTGCTTGGATGCCGGATCTGGGATGTCTATCCGGATCTGGAAAAGGGCCCGGTGGGTGACATCTATCGTTACTGCATGGCTCATCAGGTTCCGCGTCGCGTCAATGACTTCTTCTATGAGCCGCTGGACGCCTGGTTCGATATCCGGGCGTATGCCTTCGAAGGCGGCTTGTCCGTCTTCTTCGAGGATGTGAGTGAGCGACATCGCCTGATCAGCCGCCTCCAGGCACAGGAACAGGATCTGCGTGCATCCCGGGATGAGCTGGCGGAAGGCCTGGCGCTGCGCAAGGTGCTCATTAACTCCCTGCCGGCCCATATCGCTCTGCTTGACGGCAAGGGCTTCATCCGTGATGTAAACGACTACTGGCGTCGATTCGCCGAAGACAATGGTCTTGATGCACAACGCCACGGCCTGGGGATCAATTACCTGGAAGCCTGTGAACGGGCGGAAGGCGAGGGCGCGGACGATGCGCGCCGAATTGCCGCCGCCCTGCGGGAAGTGCTGGACGGCGCCAGACCTTCCTTCTTCATGGAGTACCCCTGCCATTCCCCCTCGGAGGAGCGCTGGTTCCGGGTCATGGTCAACCGTCTGGCGTCGGAGGCCGATGGCGTCACGGGCACGGGGGCAGTGGTCATGCACCTGGATATCACGGAGCGCAAGCAGGCCGAACGGGAACTGAACCGCCTGGCCTTCGAGGACCCCCTGGCGCCGGTACTCTCCCGCACCGGCTTTACACGCGCCCTGGACGAAACCATGGTGGCCCGGGGCTGGGACGAGCAGGGCATGGTGGTGATGCTCGACATTCTCAGCCTGCGGCATGTGAATGATGCGCACGGCTATGCGGTGGGGGATGAGCTGATTCGCCTGCTGGGTGAAAGGCTGATGCGACTGACGGGCGAAACCGGTTTTGCGGGGCGGGCCGGGGGTGATGAGTTCATGGTCTATCTCGCCTCCCGCAAGGGTGAGTCCAAGCAGCAGCGTCGGCGTGCCCTGGAGCGCATCGTCCAGGAGCCGTTCGCCGTTCACGGATTCACCATCGAGGTGCAGGCGCGCTACGGCTACACCCAGTTCCGCAAGGTATCGCGTTCGGCTGAAGCACTGCTGAGGGAGGCCGAGCTGGCCCTGTTTCAGGGCGCCGGTCGCGAGCATGGACAGCACTGGTCGGCCTACACCGAAGCACTCGATCGGGAAACCCGCAGCCGGGTGGGCATGGCGAAGGATCTCCGCCGCGCCCTGGAGCGGGATGAGTTCACCCTCAATTTCCAGCCCAAGGTGGACATGAGAACCGGCCAGGTGGTGGCCGCCGAGGCCCTGCTCCGCTGGCAGCATCCGGAACAGGGGCCGGTCTCGCCGGCCGAGTTCATCCCCGTGGCCGAGCAGAGCCAGCTGATTCGGCCCATCGGCGAGTGGGTGCTCGCGGAAGCCTGCCGAACCGCGGCCCAATG
The DNA here is from genome assembly GCF_030848495.1 of Natronospira bacteriovora. Taxonomy (NCBI): domain Bacteria; kingdom Pseudomonadati; phylum Pseudomonadota; class Gammaproteobacteria; order Natronospirales; family Natronospiraceae; genus Natronospira; species Natronospira bacteriovora. Next base: position 21,451 of record NZ_JAVDDT010000008.1, on the reverse strand, counting down.
GCAGGCATCGGGCCTGGAGGATGTCCGTATCGCGGTCAACGTGTCCCTGCAACAGTTCAGTGATCAGCGCTTTTCCAGGAAGGTGAGCACCTTTCTGCGAACCCACGGCATCCGGCCGGATGCCCTGTCACTCGAGATTACCGAGTCCGTGTTCGAAAGCGAGGGGCATTTGCTGGGCGAGCAGATGGCCGAGCTGACCGATATGGGTATCCGCCTGTCCCTGGATGATTTCGGCACCGGTTATTCCTCCTTGCTCTACATCCAGAAATACCCCTTTGACGAGATCAAGATTGATCGCGGATTCGTCAGCCATATGCTCAGGGAGCACTACAGCCATGAAATCGTGCGTACGGTGATCGGCGTGGCCGGACTCATTGGTGCCGACGTGGTGGCGGAAGGGGTGGAAACGGCCGAAGAGCGCGACGCCCTGCTGGCCATGGGCTGTCACATCGCCCAGGGTTACTTCTACAGCCGGCCTCTCCCGGCCCGGGATTTCCAGTCCCTGCTCGAATCCGCGAGTGCCCCCTTCGCCACGCTCTGATGGTCCATTGCTGCCCGGGGGTGCAGATTTCTGCCGGGCAGATTAGACTAGGGTCTGAATGCTCACCTGTCGTCAGGGATCAGGGATGATCGGCTCACAGGGCGATTCTCAGGATTCGACAGGAAAGGGGTCTGTGCATGGAATCCATTCTCGTCATCGAGGACAACCCGGATACCCGGGAATGGCTCTACAGTCTTGCCGAGGAAGCCTTTCCCGGCGCGGCGGTGGATCAGGAGGCGACGCTGCAGGGCGGGCGGGGTCGCCTGCCCTCGGGTTACAACCTGGCCCTGGTGGATCTGAGTCTGCCGGATGGCAGCGGCGTTGACCTGCTGATAGACATCCAGAGCGATTACCCGGATACCTTCGCGGTGGTGACCACCATCTACGATGACGACCGCCATCTCTTCGATTCCATTCGTGCCGGCGCCAAGGGCTATCTGCTCAAGGATCAGCCCCGGGAGCGGCTGGTGGCCCAGCTCAAGGGTATCGCCCGCGGCGACCCGCCCCTGTCCCCCGGGGTGTCACGCCGCATCCTGCGTTATCTGGCGGGCGGCGCCCGACGTACCGAACCGGATGCCCCCCGCCTGACGGACCGGGAAATGGAAGTGCTGAGCCTGCTCTCTCGTGGCTTCAACCGCCACGAGATCGGCAAGGCGCTGGACATTACCGCCAACACGGCGGCCGGCTACGTGAAATCCATCTACCGCAAGCTGCACGTCTCGGGGCGTGCCGAGGCCATTCGCGAGGCCATCGGCTACGGTCTGGTCAGTGCCGGTGGCAACGACGACGGATAAGCCGCCCATGGCCTCATCAGCCAGGGCGGCCGAGCCAGCGCGCCAGCTGCCCATCGCACCACTTCACCTGCTTTCCCTGGTACTGCTGATTGGCCTGGCCGGGGTTGTGCTCACCACCGTGCTGGCCATGCGCGGCCCCTGGCTGGGGCTCACCCTGACCAGCGAGGCGGGCGGCCGCCTGATGGTGGAGCGGGTCTATCCCCGCGGGCCGGCCGCCGGCCAGCTGCAGCCCGGTCAGGAGCTGATCGCGCTCAGAACCATGGACGGCTACGTCTATTCCCTGCGCGATCACGATCCGGCACTGGAACCCCATACCCTGCCCACCTTTGCGGCTTACAACCGCTTTCTCGGCGAGCAGGGACGTCTGCACCAGGCCTTGCAGGCGGAATTGGTGGTGTTCCAGACCGATCAGGGCAGCGTTTCGGTCCGCCCGGCCGCCCAGCGGCCGCTGCACAAGCTGCCGATGGAATTCTGGCTTTTCCACCTCTTTGGCCTGATCGCGCTCACCATCAGCGTGGCGGTCTGGGTGTTTCGACGGGGCGAGTGGCCACCCCGCTTCCTGGCGATGTCCGGGATTGGCTTCTACATCGCCACCGCCGCCCATTCGGTGTGGATCGGTCGCGAGCTGGCCCTTCCCGCCGGTTTCTTCGACGCCCTGCTGCGAATCAATCATCTGGGCCTGACGCTGCTGCTGGGCACCATCATTGCCCTGCTGGCCCACTATCCGCGCCCCCTGCCCAGCCTGCGCGGGCTCACCTGGGTGCTGGTGGCACTGCTGCTGTATCAGATCAACGAGAACCTCCAGCTCTTCGATCTGCCCTGGCACACCTTCTATCTGCCCATACTGCTGGCCTACGCCAGCGCCGCCATCCTGGCGATGAATCAGTGGCGCCTGTCCCGTCATGATCCGGTCAACCGGGCCAGCCTGAAATGGATCTTCCTGTCGGTGTTCCTGAGCATGGGTGTGGGGGTGGTGGTGTATTTCCTGCCCACACTGCTGGGCTACGACAGCGACCTGTCGCAGATCTTCCTGGCCGGATTCGGCTGCACCCTGTATGTGGGCTTTGCCCTGGGGGTTCTGCGTTACCGTCTCTTCGACCTGGATCACTGGTGGTTCCTGGCCTGGCTCTGGTTCTTCGGGGGCATTGCGGTCATCGCTCTGGATCTCGCTCTGGTGGCCTTCCTGGGGCTTGGGCATGTGGAAGCCGTGGGCCTGGCGGTTCTGATCGTGGCCTGGGGCTATCTGCCCCTGCGTAACTGGATCTGGCGCCAACTCACCGGCCGCAGTCGCAGCGCGGTGGACGAGGCCCTGCCGGCGCTGGCAGAAGATATCGTGCGGGCCCGGGGCAGCGTCAGCGCCGATGCGGCCTGGGAGCAGACCCTGCGGGCCCTGTTCCACCCGCTCAGCGTCGAGCGCGTGGAGGTGCCGGCCGAGCGCCCCGCCATCCTCGCCAGTGGCGCCGAGATGCGGGTGCCGGGCCTGGGCGGAAATTCATCCCTGTGCCTGCATCACGCCGATGGCGGCAGCCGCCTCTTCAGCACCCGAGACCGCAAGACCGTCGCGTCACTGCTGAACATCGCCCGGCGCCTGTTCCACATCCGCGAGGCCGAGGCCCAGGGCGCGCGCGGTGAACGGGCAAGAATCATCCGCGACCTGCATGACGATGTAGGCGGCCGCGTGCTGGCCCTGATCCACTCGGCCCAGACCGAGCGTCAGGCCGATCTGGCCCGCAAGGCCCTCGGTGCCCTCAGGGATACCATGGAAGCCCTGGATGACAAGCAGGAAATCTGCCTGGAAGACGCCCTGCTGGAATGGCATGAGGAGGCGGAACAGCGGGCCGAAGCCGCCGGCGTCCAGCTGGTGTGGGAAAACGCCAGTCGGGATCTCTCGGGCTGGTTCATGACCCCCCGCCGTCGCATCAACCTGCGCCGGGTCATGGACGAGGCCCTCACCAATGCCCTGCGACACGCCCGTCCGACCTCGGTCTGTGTCCGCGTCGAGGATGGTGACGGTATCCTGCGTTGCCGCATCACCAACGATGGTCTGCCCGAAACCCTCACCGCCGCCGAGCAACTGCGCCCCGGCCGCGGCCTGCATCACATGAAGACCCGGGTTGGTGAACTGGGCGGGCGCTTCGAAACCCGCATCGTGGGAATCCCGCCCCATCACTGCATGGAAGTGCTGTTTCAGCTGCCCATTGAGGGCTGAAAAACATTTAGCCGCGAAATGCACGCGAAATGGACACGAGATAAAAGACGAAAAGAATATTGGCCACAGATGAACACGGATGGACGCAGATTTTTGGGCCGTGGTTGGGGTGATGCCGTGCTGGTTCGGAGGGGCCGTGCCGAATGTCGGCGGTGGGCTGGCTATCGGCACCGTGGGAGCGGATTTATCCGCGATGACAATCTCTCGGTTGGCACGCCGCTGAACCGGCACCCCCTGTAGGCGCGGATTCATCCGCGCAATGGCCGGAATCCGACGTCCCACCATTCATTGAGGTGCACCACGGATTGCAATGATCCCATTAGAGAATCAAACGTCAGATTCTAACCATTGCGCGGATAATGGAGGGTTTCACCAGACGGGCGTGCCAACCAATGATTTGAAATCGCGGCTGAAAGCCGCTCCCACAGCGGGCGGTCAGCACCCGTGCTTCCAAGCCCTATCTTGTGTCCATTTCGTGTTCATTTCGTGGTCAATCCCTTTTACGCCATCTCCAGGCACGGCCCATCCCTCAGCACGGCCCGCATCTGCGTCCATCTGTGTTCATCTGTGGCCAATCCGGTTCTGGCACGGAGCCCCCCATTTGGGGGATGGTGAAAATTTCCCCTTCAGCTAGCCTGATACATGACGGAAGAGGCGAAGCCGCAAGTGGCCTCGACCGTCATTGCGAACGAGCATGCATTGCGCGAAAAGCGTCAGAAACAGAAAAGCGGAGGGGAGTAAGGGTAGCCCCGGGGCGCTGGATGGCGTCGCCGACCCTTGTGAAGGCCCCGCGAGAGGGCCGGGTCCGGGAAGGGCTCATGATGGGCGGAAAACGCCCCGGCGGTCGCCGGGGCGTTTTTTTTGTTTCTTTCTTTCCGTCAGTACTTTGGCCAGCGCCCGGAGAGCTCCGCTGGCGGCAGTTGAATCAGCTCGCTGATCTGCTCGTCGCTGAGAGGGCGGCTGAAGAAATAGCCTTGCACCAGATGGCAATCCTGGGACAGCAGCCAGCGCAGCTGGTCTGCCGTTTCCACCCCTTCGGCTACTACCTTGAGACCGATGTCGGCTGCCATGGTGATGGTGGCCCGGGCGATGGCGGCGTCCTCGCTGTTGTGGGCCAGATTACTGAGGAACTGGCGGTCCAGCTTGAGGATGTCGATGGGCAGGTTACGCAGATAGCTCAGTGAGCTGTAGCCCGTGCCAAAGTCGTCCAGGGCCAGGCGGATGCCCAGGTTCCGGATCGTCTCCAGAATGTGGATGTGGTATTCCGGCTCGCTCATCACCAGGCTTTCGGTGATCTCCAGCACCAGTTGTTCCGGCCGAACCCCGGTGGCTTCCAGCGTGGCGTGGATATTGTCCACCAGCCCCTCATCCGCGAACTGCCCCACGGAGAGGTTGACCGAAATATAGAAATCGCTGTCCGTGCGGTCATGCCATCGCCGGGCCTGCTGGCAGGCCTCGGTCAGCACCCAGCTGCCCAGGGGAACGATCAGCCCGGTCTGCTCGGCGAGGGGGATGAAGTCCGCGGGCGAGACATCGCCGTAATCCGGATCCCGCCAGCGGGCGAGGGCTTCCAGACCGACGATCCGGCCGCTCAAGGCATCCACCTGCGGCTGATAGTGCAGGTGCAAGCCGTTATTCTGAATGGCCTTGCGCAGGGCCGTCTCCATGGCCAGGCGCTGCATGGCCTGATCATGCATCTCCTGCTGGAAGAACTGGTGCCCGTTGCCCCCCAGCTGCTTGGCCCGCGCCATGGCAATGTCGGCATGCTGGATCAGTGCCTCCGGCGAGTGGCCGTCGTCGGGGAACAGGGCCACCCCCGCACAGGCAGTGACACGCAATTCACTGTCCCCCACCTCGATGGTGTCATTGAGGCTCTCGATGATGTCCTGGAGGCGCTGGGAAAGCTTGTTGGTGCGGCCATTGAGGCGCAGGAAGAGCAGGAATTCGTCGCTGCTCTGGCGCGCCACCAGTTCCCTTTCGGTGACCTGTTGTGTCAACCGGGACGCCACTTCCTTGAGAATGTTGTCGCCCACCTCATGGCCGAGGGAATCGTTGATGGCCTTGAAACGGTCGATGTCCAGGAACACCACCGCCAGGCGCCGGCCACTGCGATCCATGATGCGCAACTCGCGGCTCAGGGCATCGCGGAACATGCTGCGATTGGCCAGGCCGGTCAGCGGGTCGTAATGGGCCAGTTCATCCAGGCGGGATTCGGTCTCCTGCTTGGCGAAAATTTCGTCCGCCAGATCCTGGGCCATGTTGGAATAGGAAAAGCGCAGCTCCAGCAATTCCTGCAGGCTGCGGCTGTTCACCAGGGCAATGCTGGCCAGCAGACCGCCAATGGCAAGGGTGAACGCCGCCATCAACAGGGACAGTTCCGTGGCCATGAACATCTGAGCCAGAGCCAGGGGGGTCAAAGCCAGTACGATGAAACCGGCGGCGAAACGAAAATGCGAGGATGCCGCCAGCGTGGTAATGCTGGTGACACCGATGACCAGCGCGGACAGGGCCAGCTGATGGCCGGTGCCTTCGGCCGGAAACAGGGCCCAGGCGCCAAAACCCCAGCCGGCGGCCGTGACGGCGCCGCCACCCAGGAACAGCCACTCCCAGCGCTGCAGTTGCAGTGACAGTCGGCTATCGCCGTGGTAACTGAAGGCAAGGTGGATGCCGATGCGACCGAGCTCGGCCAGCAACAGCCAGGCGATGAAGACGCCCATCAGCGCCGTGTCGCTGATATCCCTCAGGCTGAGGGCGATCAGTCCCATGGTCAGAAGGGAGGCCAGGTAGGCGGCGCGGTGGTTGCTGAACGCCGACCGTAACAGTTCCGCCCGGGAGCGGCGCTGGATATCCGGATTCACCGATCAGCCCTCCGGTGCCTGGCCTGCAGGCGTCTGGCGGGGCATTCCGGATTCTGGGCCGAGCTTGTCTGCTGTGTATAGAGTGTCATTGTCTGGGAGTGAATATCGTGATTATGTTATCTATTCGTCGAGCTCCACTCCCTGGGGCACGCCCTTCACACGTCATCTGATCATGGCCGCAAGGTCTGCAATGGTCAAGTCACGGTGTCGATATTGTTTTGTTCCGGGGTGGCCGTCGGGTATTGGCGCCTGCGACAACTGCCGGTAAGCTGAGCGGGCGACATCACAGTCGGAAGCCTCGCCAGCCAGGGCAGGTCCTTCGGGGGGAAGGGGAGGCGAGCGGTTTTCAAGAGGGGAGAAAGCACTTGCCTGGCACACCGTCATCCTTTGTTCGTTCGCAGCGCCCGCTGTTCGCCGCCCTGCTGGGCTGGCTGCCATTCATTGCCGTCATGCTGTGGCTGGGCACCGTGCCGCCGCCGCCTCTGCCGGCGCTGGATGTGCTGGCCCTCGCCGTTGCCCTGTCGGCCATCCTGGCGCTTACCCTGATCTTTCTCTGTCTGCGTCTGCTGCCCTGGGCACAGTCGCGGCGTGACCCGGGCCTGTGGTTCCCGCAGGCACTGGCCGGTGGCATACTGATCGTCCTGCTGGCGCTGACCCAGCCGGAACAGGCTCGGCTGCTCCTGCTGCTGTCGGCACTGCCCTGGCTCGCCGTTCACGCGCAGGCGCTGGGTCCTGGCCGCCTGGGGGTGGTCAGCCTCCTGTTGCTCGCCCTCTATCTCGCCTTGCCCCTCGGTGGGGCCGCCTCAATGGCGCCGCTGGCCGAGTCCGTCACGGTCTATCAGGCCGTGCTCTTCCTGTTACCCGTCCTGGCGCTGATGTTGGCGCTGCCGCGTGCTTCGACCTCGCCATCCAGGGTGCGTGGCGACGAAACGGAGAGCAAGCCCCCCGCGCAGTTGCTGGATCAGGGTGCCCTGCTGGCCGTGATGCAGCGGGAAGCGGTGCGGCATCGCCGCAGTCAGGTGCCCTTCAGTGTCTGCCTGCTTGCCCTCGACGGCCTGAGCCGGATTCACCTGGAACGCGGGGAAGCCATGTGCGAACGGCTCAATCTGGCCTTCGGCAAGTGTCTGCTGGCCCGCGCCCGGCAACTGGACGTGGTGGGGCGGCGCAGCGCCACGGACGAGGCGATCGGTGATTACAGCGGCCTGGAATTCATCGCCGTGTTGCCGGAGACACCATTGCCCGGTGGGGTGAGTTTCGCCAACCGCATCCGCCATGCCATGGAGCAGTTGCCCATCCGCGTCGAGGGCGACACCCTTCGTTGCACCGCATCCGTCGGCATTGCCGAATATCGTGACGGTGAATCCCTGGCCAGCCTCCTGCTGCGGGCCCAGGACGCGCTCCACCGGGCGCAGCGTCTGGGCAGTAATCGCGTGGAACGGGAAACGGCCGGCAATCGCTAGCCGGCCTGAGCGCCCCCACCGGCAGGTGGTTCGCCGGTTATAATGGGCGCTTTGCGTCAGTCGATTACAACGGCCACCGCCCCTCGGCGCGGTGGCTTCCCCGGAGAATCATCATGGCAGTACTGGGTATGCCCACGGCTCCCTGGCGGGATCGCCTTGGTCTATGGATCGAGAGTTCGATCCCGCGCAATTTCATCATTGCGCTGATCGTCATCAACGCCGCGCTGCTGGGTCTGCAGACCTCCGAAACGGTGGTGGCGGCCGTGGGTGACTGGATGCGCCTGGCCAATACCCTGATCGTGGCCGTCTTCGTGGTCGAGATCCTGATCAAGCTCATTGCCTGGGGTCCGCGTTTCTTCCGCAATGGCTGGAATGTCTTCGATTTCCTGATCGTGGCCGTCTCCCTGGTCCCCGATTCGGCCGGCCTGTCCGTCCTGCGTGCCCTGCGCATCCTGCGCGTGCTGCGCCTGCTGTCCACCGTGGGCCATCTGCGGGTGGTCACCGAATCCCTGCTCAAGGCCATCCCCGGCATCGGCTGGATCGGCCTGCTGCTGCTGATCGTCTTCTACGTCTTCGGCGTCATGGGCACCGAACTCTTCGGCGACGCCTTCCCGCGCCAGTTCGGCAACGTGGGCGCAAGCATGTACAGCCTGTTCCAGATCATGACCCTGGAAGGCTGGTCCGAAGACATCGCCCGCCCGGTAATGGATGTCTATCCCTACGCCTGGGTGTACTTCATCGTCTTCATCCTGATGTCGTCCTTCACGGTGCTGAACCTGTTCATCGGCATCATCGTGAATTCCATGCAGGAACTGCACTGGACGGAAGAAGAAGCCAAGCAATCGGAACGGGAAGAAAAGGCCCGCCTGGAACGCGAACGCATGCTGCGCCTGATCGAGGAACTGCATGCGAAGGTGGATCGCATGGAACGGCGATGAAACGGGAAGGCGCCATCATTGTCCGCTATTACAATCGTGCGGTTGGCACGACCCTACCTAATGCCCCCTGTAGGCGCGGATTTATCCGCGCAATGGCCGGAATCCGCCGTTCCACTGGTTTGAACGAGTGAATCGTGAAACGTGAATCGGAGGGGGGCGTTAGCGGATGCCGGGGTGCTCGTTGCTGAGCGGCCTAGAAAGTGAGGTGTGAGGCGTGAGGCGTGAGGTGAAAACCCGAAGCCTTCGGCTTCCGCGCTGCGCGCGAACCAGGCCGGCCGACGGCCGGCCGTTGGGCGCCAAAGGCGCCCCGCCTTTCCCCTCACACCTTACGCCTCACTCCTCACCCTCGAGGCCGCAACACTCCAAGTGCCCCGGCACCATCCAGCGCCCTCCGATTCACGATTTACTCGAAATGCCGATTACGACTACGACTACGACTACGATTACGACAACGAGGGCACTGCCCACTCAGCACTCAGCACTCAGCACTCAGCACTCAGCACTCAATCCTCATCCAACAACCGCTCCACCGTATCCCGGCCCAGGGGGTGATACCCCGCGCGGGCTTCGAGATAGATCGCTTCGGCCAGTTCCCGATCCGTTTCCACCAGGGCGGCATACAGCGGTCGCAGGAACTTCATGCGGCCCACTTCCAGCAGGAACTCGCGTACCCGTTCCATGGCCGGTTCATAGCGATTGCGAATGGCGATCTCCAGCCAGGCGGCGGCAACTTCGTAGTTGGCCGAATGGGTCAGGTCGAAGGCCTCGTCCAGGGCATCCAGGCGGGCGCGGGAGAGTTCATCCGGCAGATTGTTCAGGAAGTACACCCACTGCAGGGCATGCCAGTCATCCCGGCGGATGTCGCTGATGCCGATCTCGTCGGCCAGCCAGCGCTCGCTCATCTCATCCACCCGCTCGAAGGCGGTCGAGCGGGGCACGGGGTAGCCCTCGGGCATGCCGGGCTCGTAGATCCATTCATGCACCCGCTCCGGTGACATGATGTCCTCGTTGCCCTTGATCAGGTTCTCCAGCAGGAACTCCCTGAAGTGCTCGGTGGTAATGGCCTGGAAGGCAAAGCGTTCGAAATAACGGCGCAGGAAATCATCGGTTCGCTCGCGGCCGAAGCGTTCCTCGATCTCGGTAATGAACAGGCGCCCCTTCTGATAGGGGATCAGGGTAAAGACATCGTCGGCCGGTCGTCCGCTGAGATCCACGGCCAGGATCTGGCGCTCCGGCGGCAGGCTGTCCAGCGCCGCCAGCAGGCCCTGATAACCGATCACGGACTGCATGTCCGCCCGCTCACGGTCATAGACGTCTTCCATGTTGCGGTATTCCATGTACACGGTGACGCCTTCGTTCAGCCACAGGTCACGCCAGGCGGCGTTGTTGACCAGGTTGCCGGCCCAGGAATGCACCAGCTCATGGGAGATCAGGGACACCAGGCTTTCATCACCGGCAATGATGGTCGGCGTCACGAAAGACACCCGCGGGTTCTCCATGCCGCCATAGGGGAAGCTCGGCGGCAGCACCAGCAGGTCATAGCGGCCCCAGTCGTAGTCGCCGAAACGCGCCTCGGCCTTCTCCAGCATGCGCTGGGTCACGGCAAACTCTTCCACCGCGGCTTCCAGGTAACGCGGTTCGGCGTACACGCCCACCCGGTCGCTGATGGGCTCGAAGTAGAGATCCCCCACGGCCAGGGCGATCAGATAGGGCGGCACCGCCTCCGGCATGTTGAAGAGGAAGCGCCCGTCACGCTCGGCGTGGGGATCGTTCTCCGCGCTCATCACCGCAAACAGGCCCTGGGGCGGACGCAGGACGGCGCTGTAGGTGATGCGCACCTGCGGGGCATCCTGCAAGGGCACATAGCTGCGGGCATGGGTCGGCTGGCCCTGGCTGAACAGGAAGGGGTGCTCGCCACCGGCGGTCTGTTCGGGCGTCAGCCACTGCAGGCCCGAGGCATCGGGGCTGGTGGTGTAATGCACGCGCACCGTATCCGGCTGGCCGGTGAGTTCGATGGTCAGGGCCGAGCCCAGGTGTTGCTCGGCCTCGGCCAGGGTGAACTCCGTCTCCAGCCAGTCTTCACCGCTCTTGAACTCCACCCGGTGGATTTCCAGGTCCCGGGTATCCAGCACCAGGCGGCTTGCCCGGCGATCCACCCAGTTCAGATCAAGGCGGGCCCAGCCATCCAGTACCTGGCGATCAAAGTCCACGTCCAGATCCATGTGCACATGGCTAACCCGCACCTGTTCCGGGTTGGCATGGGAATGGGGATCCGGCACCGCCGGCGGATGGGGCGCCTCCCGTTCGCAGCCCGACAGGGCGAAGCCGGCAAGAAGAAGACAGGCAATGAGTTTGCGGACCATGATCATGATCTCCCTGGAAACGATTGGCGGATTCCCGGATTCTACATGTTGCGGGCGATTCAATGGACCGCATTCTTTTGGCCTTTCCATTCCCGTCGTGACGGGCGCAGAATAGGCCTGTCACGGAATGAGGAGATCGCCATGCGCATTGCCAGCACCATCGCCGCCGGCCTGGCCGGCCTGGCGGGCCTGCTTGTCTTGCTTGCACTGATCGGCCTGCTGCTGCCATCCGAGCGCACTGTCTCCCGGTCGCTGGCCATGCAGGCCCCGGCATCGGTGATCTACGACCACATCGCTGATTTGCGTGAGTTCCATGAATGGTCCCCCTGGGCCTACCGCGACCCCAACATGGAGGTGAGCTTCGAAGGAGAGGACAAGGGGGCCGGGGCCATCATGTACTGGGACAGCGAGAGCGAGGGTTCCGGCCGCCTGGAGATTCTGCAGGCCGAGCCCGGCGCCTTCATCATCTATGAGATTGACTTCGGCGCCGGCCAGCCGGCCCGTGGCCGCTTCGAAATCGAGCCCGAAGGCCACCGTCAGCGCGTCACCTGGTCCATGACCGCCCAGCTCGACGCCATCCACTGGCGCTACATTGGCCTCTTCCTCGACACCATGATCGGCCCGGATTTCCTCAACGGCCTCACCTACCTGAAGATGCGGGTGGAAGCGGCGGATTCACCGTTCGAACAATAGGGTAGATTGCGGCACCGTAGGAGCGGATTTTATCCGGGAATTCCTACCGCTGACACCGCCCACAAAAAAACGTCGACCTTTGCCCGATCACCTCGCGGCGGATGGTTCCCCCGCAGCCCTCGCAGGCTTCGCCCTCTCGCCCGTACACCCGCAATGACTGGCTGAAGTAACCGGGCATGCCGTCGCTGTCGCGGAAGTCGCGCAGGGTGGTGCCGCCCTGGGCGATGGCGGCGGCAAGAACCGCCTTCACGTTTTCCGCCAGGCGCTGGTAGCGGGGCAGGGCGATGCGCCCGGCGGGGCGGCGGGGGTGAATGCCGCTGAGATAAAGGGCCTCCGAGGCGTAGATGTTGCCCACGCCCACCACCACGGCCGAATCCATCAGGAAGCTCTTGACCGGGGCGCGTCGTCCCCGCGAGGCAAGATAAAGATGACTGCCGTCGAAATCCCCCGACAGGGGTTCGGGGCCAAGCCCGGCCAGCCGCGGGTGTTCACCCACGGGCAATTCCGTGAACAGCACAAAGCCGAAGCGGCGTGGATCGTTGAAGCGCAGGCAGTGACCATTGGCCAGCACCAGGTCCACATGATCATGCTTCCGGGGCGGGCGGCCGTCGGTGACGATGCGCAGGCTGCCGGACATGCCCAGGTGCCAGATCAGACAGCCGGCCCCGGTCTGGATCAGGAGGTACTTGGCGCGCCGGCTGACCTGCTCCACGGTGGCGCCACGCAGGCGGGCATCCAGGCCCGCCTCCACGGGCCAGCGCAGGCGCGATTCACGCACCACCAGGCCGGCAATGGCATTGCCCTCCAGAAACGGCGCCACGCCGCGCCGTGTGGTTTCCACCTCGGGCAGTTCAGGCATCGTCGTCCGGCAGCAGCAGGGCGGGGCGTTGCCCGGCCGGGAAGCGGTAGCGCAGGCCGGTCTCCGGGCTGGCCAGGGTCACGGCGGCGGCACTGTCCTCCACCACGTGAAAGACCCGGGTCCGGCCGTCGCGCTGATGCACGCGAATCAGGGGCACATCCACGGTCTCGCCCATCCAGCCCATGGCCTCGCGGCTCTGGGCCGTCTCCCAGTTGCGGGCCAGGCGGGCCAGGTCATCCTCGTCCAGCTGGGCCACAGCCTCGCCACCCGGTGTCAGGGTCCAGCGCCCGGCCTCGCCCCGGGCCAGGGTCTGGCCGGGGAACTCGATGGCCTCCACCGGCCCGCCACCGGGTAGCAGGCGATTGTCCACCAGCACGATGCCCGACCGGGCCAACTGGAGATACACCAGCTCATCCACCAGCAGGATCTCATCCCCACGCTGCACATAGCGCCGCCGCTGCACCGGCTCACTGTCGCCCACGGTCAGCGCCTGCCCATTCACTTCAATGCGCAGCACGGGTTGATCCAGGCCCACTCGGGCCGGATCCAGATCATCGACGGAATAACGCCCGTGCACTGGCGCCCGCAGCAACACCAGCATCTGCCGCACCCGTTCCGGATGGGCCGGCGCAGCCATCTCGCCCGTCAGGCGCCAGCCGGTTTCCGTGGGCACCAGGCGCCACAGCAGGCCACCGTCATCGCGCGCACTCACCTCCCGGATCTCCCCGACGGGAATATCCAGCAAGGGCTCATCCCCGGCCTCTTCATCCATGGCCAGCCAGAACAGCAGCCCGATCACCGCCAGCCCACCGAGCAGAAAAATGTTCATTCGAGTTCGCGTCTGCATACCACTCTCAATGATTGTATTGGCCACAGATGAACACAGATGGACACAGATGTTGGCCCTGGCGGGGACGAATGCCGTGCCGGACGAAATGCCGATTCATCTAATGGCACCGTAGGAGCGGATTTATCCGCGATAACAATCCGCCCCCTGGCACGCCGCTCAATATTTTCTGTAGGAGTGGCGTCCGCCGCGATCAACCTCTCCAGACCCCAACACCCTCAGCACCCGCACGGCCCACATCTGCGTTCATCCGTGTTCATCTGTGGCTAATCAATTCCAGGCTATACGGGCTCTGCTGATCCTCGCCGGAGGTCCCTCCGAAGCAGCACGTCCTCAACCCATGCACGGCCAAAATCTGCGTTTATCTGTGTTTATCTGTGGCTAAAAAGTTCTTCAGCCGAGCGTTCTACCGCCGGCGCCACCACCAGAAGAACACCCCGGTGGCGAGGAAGAGGCCCGGGAGGATGAGCAGGAAGAAGCTGCCGATGACCGTGTAGCCGGTGCGGCCGAGGTCCAGTTCCCGGTCCGGGGCACTGCGCACGGGCACGGCCAGGCTCAGGGGGTCGGCGGAGGCCCAGTTGAACAGGCGGGTGCCCAGTTCCAGGTTCACGCCGTTGCCGATGAAGGCATTGCTCAGAAAGGCGGTGCTGCCGATGACGGCAATGCGCTGTTCCTGCTCAATGCCTTCTCCCACTTCCAGCGTGCGGGTCATGAGCAGGCCAAGGTGGAAGGGGCCGCCGGCCAGGCGTTCGCGGTCATGGTCTTCCAGCCAGGCCTCACCCGAGGTGCGCAGGATGGGCTGGCGTGTCCAGTCGTCCATGCCGGCGGCGTCCACCATCGTCACATGGGGGAAGAGGGTGACGGCATCCAGCGGGCCGGTGACCGGGTTTTCCTCGTACTGGAAGATCAGCACCAGGCCCGGGTCGTCGATACCCAGCATCTGTCCGGTGGGATCTTTCACCGTGGCTTCCGGCAGGCCGAGGCCGAGATGATCGGCAAGCCCGCCCGGTGGCTGGCCGTGGGGGTCGATCAGCCAGATCAGATTGCCGCCGTCCTCGAGATACGCCTTCAGGCGGTCGATTTCCCCGGGCAGCCAGCCCGTGCGATTGCCGGCGATCACCACGGCGGCGGTGTTGTCGGGGATGCCCCGCTCGGCGATGTTGCTGCGTTGCAGGCGCAGGCCCCGTTCACGCAACTGCTCGCCCAGCTGGCCCAGGTCATGATTGGCCTGGCCCAGGGGGTCGGGCTCGCCATGGCCGCGGGTGAAGACCACGAAGCGGTCCTCGGCGCGGGCCGCCCGGGCCAGGGCATTGGTGATGCCGGCCTCGGTAAAGCGCTCCACCCGCTGGCGCTGCTCGCCGACGCGCACGAAAATCTCGCCCATCTGGGTCACCCCGAATTCGCGGCTGCGCTGGGGCTCCAGATCCGGGTTGATGAAGGTCAGCTGGATGGCCGGCTTGATGGCCTGGTAGCGGTCCACCGCCGTCCGCACCCGGCTGCGCAGTTCTTCCTGATCGCCCAGAAAGACGATGAATTCCAACGGTTCATCGATCTCCTGCAAGAGATGCCGGCTGGCCTCCGACAGGCTGCCGCGTGCCCCGTGGGTCCAGTCGAAGGTGGTGGCGAAACGCTGGCTGGCCACCGCCAGGGCGCCCACGATGGCCAGCAGCAGCATCACCGTCAGCCAGCGTTGCAGGCGGTTCTGCCATTGGGTACGGCGATCCATCTTCATGGTTTCAGTCTTTCACTGTCGAGACGGTGAATGCCCAGGCCGAGAAAGGTGGCCATGAACAGCAGGTAATAGGCAATGTCGCCGGTGAACACCTGGCCCCGGCTCAGGTTCTGGAAATGGCTGATGACCGACAGCCACTGCATGATGCCCGGCCCGTCGGCGGCGTCCGCCGTCCAGTCGATCATCCACAGCAGCAGCAGGAGCCCGAAGGTGGTGATGGCGGCCACCACCGGCTGGCGCGTCAGGGAAGACAGATAAAGGCCGGCGGCGGCGAAGGCCCCGGTGAGCAGCAGCAGGCCCATCAACCCCGCCGCCCACTTGCCCAGGTCCAGGGTGGTGCCCACGGAAAGACTCAGCGGCATCAGGCCCACCACCAGCACCATCGCTCCCAGCAGGGTCATCACGGCCAGGAATTTCCCCAGCACGATCTGGGCCGTGCCCACAGGCGAGGACTGCAGCAGGCGCAGGCTGCCGCTGCGACGCTCTTCGCTGATCAGGCGCATGGTCAGCAGCGGCACCACCAGCAGCAGGATCAGCGCGGCACTGCCGAACAGGGGCGTGGCCACCATGTCGGTAACACCGGGGGCTTCCGGCTGCCCGGCAAAGGCCGGCTGCAGCTGGTCGGTCCACATGTCCAGCTGCACCAGGAATATCCAGGCATGGATGAAGGTGGTTACCGCCAGAATGGCCCAGGCCAGCGGCGACAGGAAAAGACTGCGCAGTTCACGCCCGGCAATGGTAAGGGTCATGCCGCCGCTCCTTCCGCCGGGGCGTTGTCCTGACCGGTGAGGGCAACGAATATCTGCTCCAGGCTGGCCTGCTCGGGCTCCAGGCGCTTCAGGCCCCAGCCCTGTTTCACCGCCAGCTCGGCGGCCATGGGCGCGAGCTCTTCGCGCCCGGCGTGCTGAATGCGGAAATCCTGCTCGTCCAGTTTCTCCACGCTCTCCACCCCGGGCAGCTCCCACAGGGCACTGGGGTCGATGGGGTAGCTGAGGGTCAGGCGCAGCTGGCGGCTGTGGCCGCGGTTGATTGCCGCCATGTGATCTTCATAGACCAGGCGGCCGCGGAACATGATCTGCACCCGCGAACAGGTGGCGGTGACTTCCGGCAGGATGTGAGTGGAGAGGATCACGCCGTGATCCTGGCCCAGCTCGCGAATCAGCGCCCGGATCTCGCGCACCTGGATGGGATCGAGCCCCACGGTGGGTTCATCCAGAATCACCAGCGCCGGCTCATGGATGATGGCCTGGGCAATGCCCACCCGCTGCTGGTAACCCCGTGACAGATGTCCGATCAGTCGCTTGCCCTGCGCCTCCAGGCCGCAGCGCGCCCGTGCCCGCGCCACCGCCTGGCGCACCTTCTCCCGCCGAAGCCCGCGCAGGCGCGCGGTGAAGGCCAGGTACTCGTTCACCGTCAGCTCGGGATACAGGGGCGGATGTTCCGGCAGATAACCCACATGGGCCTTGGCCGACTTCGGCGACTCCAGCAGATCAATCCCCGCAATCCGCACCGACCCCCGGCTCGGCGCCAGGCAACCGGTCAGCATGTTCATGGTGCTCGACTTGCCCGCCCCATTGGGCCCGAGAAAGGCCAGCACCTCACCCCGGGACAGGGAAAAACTCACCTTGTCCACGGCCGTATGCTGCCCGTAATCCCGACCCAGATCGTGACATTCCACCAGGGTTTCCGACGCGCTCTGCATGCTTGTCCTTGGTGTGCAGGAAGTTGATCGGAGTGTATAGCACACCCGGAAAATGTGGCTAGTGCTGAGTGCTGAGTGCTGAGTGCTGAGTGCTGAGTGCTGAGTGCTGAGTGGGCAGTGCCCTCGTAATCGTAGTCGTAGTCGTAATCGGCCTTTCGAGTGAATCGTGAATCGTAAAACGTGAATCGGAAGGCGGCGTTGATCGGAGCCCTGCCTGTGGGAGCGGTATTCCTGCCGCGATCAACGCTTGGCCGGAGCCGTTAGCCGTGCCGCTACCACCGCACGTTCGCCGGCTTCGAGAGTGAGGTGTAAGGCGTGAGGCGTGAGGTGAAACCCCGAAGCCTTGTGGCTTCCGCGCTGCGCGCGAACCAGGCCGGCCGACGGCCGGCTGTTGGGCGCCAAAGGCGCCCCGCCTTCCACCTCACGCCTCACACCTCACTTTCGGAGCCGGTAGGCTCGCGGTGCCACGCCACCCGCTAACGACTCCAACCACCCCAATCGCGGCGGACGCCGCTCCCACAGAAGATGGCACGGCTTCGATCGAGGCCGCCTTCCGATTCACGATTCACGGGATGCCAACCGAACGCCCCGCCCCTCCGAGAACCGCCGCCCCCTCCGACCAGCACCCACTAAGCACTCAGCACTCATAACTCCAAATTTCCCGGTACCATGCACAACCATGATCCTGGGCATCGACACCGGCGGCACCTTCACCGACTTCGTCCTCCTCGACGAGGGGCGCCTGCGGGCGCACAAGGTGCTGTCCACGCCCGAGGCCCCGGAGCGGGCCATTCTGCAGGGGCTGGAGGAAATGGGCCTGGCGGGGCGGCGGCTGCGCATTGCCCATGGTTCCACCGTGGCCACCAATGCGGTGCTGGAAGGGCGGGGCGCGAAGACCGCCTACGTGGGCAATGCCGGGCTCGAGGATGTGCTGCTGCTGGGGCGGCAGAACCGGGCCCGCCTGTATGACCTTACCCCGCCGGTGGATCGCGGCCCGCTCACCGATCTGCCCCGCTTCGGGGTCTCGGCCCGGATGGATCACCAGGGGCGGGAGCTCAGCCCGGTGGACGGGGAGGAACTGGCCGGGCTGGCTCAAAAGCTCCGGGAGTCCGGGGTCGAGGTGGTGGCGGTGAACCTGCTCTTTTCCTTCCGCGACCCGGCGCATGAACAGGCCGTGCGCGCGGCCCTGCCGGACGATCTCTTCATTTCCCTGTCCTCCGATGTGCTGCCCGAGCACCGGGAATACGAGCGCGGCATGGCCACCTGGCTCAATGCCTACGTGGGCCCGAAGGTGGCCGATTACATCGGCCGCCTGGCCGAGGGCGTGGGCGAGAGCCGCCTGCAGATCATGCAGAGCAGCGGCGGCCTGATGGATGCCGCCGTGGCCCACCAGCGCGCCGTGCACCTGCTGCTGTCCGGCCCGGCCGGGGGCCTGCGCGGGGCGCTGGAAGCCGGGCGCCGGGCCGGCTGTGAGCGCCTGATGAGTTTCGACATGGGCGGCACCTCCACCGACGTCAGCATGCTGGATGGCGACATCCGCCTGAGCGATGCCGGCTACATCACCGCCGGCGAGGGCCGCCTGCCGGTGCCCGTGCCCATGGTGGACCTGCACACCATCGGCGCCGGCGGCGGCTCCATTGCTCGCCTGGACGAGGGCGGGGTGCTGCGGGTGGGCCCGCAGTCCGCCGGGGCCGATCCCGGCCCGGCCTGTTACGGGCGGGGCGGTACGGCCGCCACCGTCACCGACGCCAACCTCATCCTCGGGCGCATTCCCGAGGCCGGCTTCGGCGGCGGCCTGACCCTGGATGTGGACGCGGCCCGGCGCGCCATGCAGCCCCTGGCCGAGGCCATGAACCGCGACATCGAGGCCGCCGCCGAGGGCGTGCTGGCGGTGGTGGAGGAGGCCATGGCCGGGGCCCTGCGCCTGATCAGTGTCGAGCGCGGCCAGGACCCTCGTGAGTTCGTGCTGGTCTCATTCGGCGGTGCCGGCGGCCTGCATGTCTGCGCCCTGGCCGAAAAACTGGGCATGAACGAGGCCCTGGTGCCCATTCACGCCGGGGTACTTTCTGCCCTGGGCATGACCGTCACCGCCCCCGCCCGCGAACTCTCCCGTTCCATCCTGCAGCCCCTGGAAACCCTCTCGGCCGATGAGCTGACCACGGCTTTTGAAACCCTGGAAGGGCAGGCCCGGGAGGCCCTGGTGCAGGACGGCGTGGCCGCGGCCGACATTCGCTTCGAACATCATCTGGACCTGCGCTACCAGGGCCAGTCCCACGCCCTCAATCTGCCCTGGCAGGCATCCACCTCGGACGCGGCCTTTCACCAGGCCCACCGCCGCGCCTACGGCCATGCCCTGGACATGCCGGTGGAACTGGTCAATCTGCGCCTGTCCGCCCGCGGCCCGGCGCCCGCTTTGCCCGAGGCCCTCCCGGCGGCGGCTGAATCGGGGCAGGGCGCACGGGAACCCGCCGGGGGGGCGCCGGGTCTGAGTATCAGCAGGGAAGCATTGCCCACAACGGAGAGCCGACCGGGCCCGCTTCGCATAACCGATGCCGTCGGCACCACCTGGGTGGCGGCGGGCTGGCAGGCCCGGCGGGATGCCCTGGGCAATATCCGTCTTTCACGGTTGAATGGTGCTCATTGAGCCGACGGGAGGTGATGCCGCCCCCGGCTTTGTGCGTACAATGAGTTGCAAGCAAGATTCTTTTCACGGGGAGTAACTTTTTCCGATGTTGTCCGAATTCCTGAGTCAGGGCCTGCTGGGCCTGCCCGCCTGGGCCTATGTGCTGTATGCCGTTCTCGCCACCCACTTCACCGTCATGGCCGTCACGCTGTTCCTGCACCGCGACCAGACCCACCGGGGCGTGGACCTGCACCCGGCGGTGCGCCATGTCTTCCGTTTCTGGCTGTGGCTGACCACCGGCATGAAGACCAAGGAATGGGTGGCCGTGCATCGCAAGCACCACGCCCGCTGCGAAACCGAGGAAGACCCCCACAGCCCCCAGGTGCTGGGCCTGCGCAAGGTCTTCTTCCAGGGCGCCGAACTCTACAAGCAGGAAGCCGCCAAGCCGGAGACGGTCGAGAAGTATGGCCGCGGCACCGTGGATGACTGGGTCGAGCGCAATGTCTACAGCCGCTTCCCCATCCTCGGCGTTAGCCTGCTGCTGGTGCTCAATGTCGCCCTGCTGGGCGCCCTGGGCCTGACCATCTGGGCCATCCAGATGATCACCATTCCCCTGCTGGCCGCCGGTGTGGTCAACGGCATCGGCCATTTCTGGGGCTATCGCAACTTCGAATGCCGCGACGCCGCCACCAACGTCTCCCCCGTGGGCATCCTGCTGGGCGGTGAAGAGCTGCACAACAACCACCACGCCTTCCCCAGCTCGGCCAAGTTCAATCTGCGCCCCTGGGAGTTCGACATCGGCTGGGTGTGGCTCAAGGCCCTGAGCGCCGTGGGCCTGGCCAGGATCCGCCGCGTGGCGCCCAAGCCCATCCTGGCCAAGGAAGCCGCCGACCCCCAGCACCTGGACCTGGAGACCGTGCGCGCGGTGATCCAGAACCGCCTGCACGTGCTGCGCCACTACAGCCGCACCGTGACCGTGCCCATGCTGCGCGAGTCCCTGCAGGACCGTGGCCGCCGCGTCATGCGCCGCGCCCGCAAGCTCCTCATCCGCGAACCGGAACTGCTCGACACCGGCGAGCGCAAGCACCTGATCAACCTGCTCAAGCAGCACGACGAACTGCAGACCATCTACGACTACCGCGAGCGCCTGCGCGAGATCTGGGAAACCACCGCCCAGAACGACCAGCTGCTCAAGCGCTTCAAGGAATGGTGCTGGGAAGCCGAACAGTCCGGCATCCGCTACCTGCAGGACTTCGCCCGCAGCCTCCGCAGCTACCAGCTCCCTCAGGCCGCCTAGGCCGCCTGCGGCGGCAGGAGCAAGGAGCAAGGAGCAAGCAAGCTTCGGGCAGATTGTTGTGGGAGAGGCTTTAGCCTCGATTGCTGCCTTCGGATGGCAACCATCGAGGCTAAAGCCTCTCCCACATTCGTTTCTGGCCTCGTATTTTCCTGACGACACTCTGTGGGAGCGGCGTCCGCCGCGATTGACGAGTGAATCGTGAATCGGAAGGCGGCCTCGGTCGAAGCCTTGCCTGTGGGAGAGGCTTCAGCCTCGATCAGCGTTTTTCGGAGCCGTTAGCTGCGCCGATGCCACCGCACGTTCGCCGGCTCCGAATGTGAGGAGTGAGGCGTAAGGTGTGAGGTGAAAGGCGGGGCGCCTACGGCGCCCAACGGCCGGCCGCCGGCCGGCCTGGCACGCGCGAAGCGCGGAAGCCGAAGGCTTCGGCATTTCCCCTCACTCCTCACGCCTCACACCTCACTCTCGGAGCCGCAACACTCCCAGACGCCCCGGCACCCGCTACCGCCCCACTCAGCACTCAGCACTCAGCACTCAG